>CAMFPD010000186.1 GCA_945971355.1 uncultured Lachnobacterium sp. | reverse complement strand
ATTTGCAAAATTTTTTGCGGATTCTAGATGTAAAGGAAGGGCTTTTGAGCCTGAGGTACCAGAAGAGCTGAAATAGGAGGAAAGTGATATGAAAATTACAAAAAAATTGATGAGTGCAGTGGCAATATGCGCTATGCTGGTAATGGTAGGGAAGACAAACGTGTTTGCGTATGGAATAAGTGCTAATGTTAATAGTTCTTATGACAGAGTGACAACATATATATCTGGTGCTAATGGATACACTGTAGCAAAAGTTGTTGGCTATGAAGTTCATCCCGCTACTGGAAGTGAGGTGTATTATTCAAAGTCCAATTCTACTACTGGAGGAGGAACTGTTAGTATTGGTAATAGTGCTGATGCAGGATATCAGTTTAAGTTAGTATATAGAAATGTTTATCTTACATCATACGGTTATGTTGGCGGACTTGAGATAGGTTCAGCAAGAGTTTCACGTTGAGTTTAAGAATGGGGGATTTAGGTGTGAAAAAGTGGTTTATCAGTTCAATATTTATCCTGAATGTTGTGTTGCTAGCAGGCTGCGGAAAGACAAATGATGCAAACGGAGTAGGTAATACGCAATCTGAGGAAATAGATTTGTCTTATAATCAGGAGACGGATTCACAGTCGAGAAGATGCGATGAAGCAGGTGCATTTACGGCTGATGGAAAGTACTATTTCGATTACTCTGGAACCACAGCTGGAAAAGTGCTTATGTTTACAGATGCTAAATCGGGGCAGACAGTTCCCGTTTGTAGCAAGAGTAACTGTTCTCATTCTGGGGAGGGCTGTGATGCATATTTCACAAATGAAGAGTATCCATTGCCAGATATCTACTACTATGAGGGAAATTTGTATATGCCTAAGCTATTCGGGGATTATATAGGTTTTGAGAAGGTGGCATTAGATGGAACCGTGAGAGAAGAATCTATTAAAATAATGCGATTTTCTAAGAACACAATTGTTATGGAGGACGGAACGGAAAGCGTGTCTATATACTATCCTGAAATGGCATTGCATAGAGGATATGTATATTATTCTGATTATTATCCTGGATGTACAGAATGTGGACTTTATAGATTGGCACTTGATGACAATCAGGAGGCAGAGATGCTATTTGAACAGAAGGATGATAATCCTACAGTGTACAGGGTTAAACCTTATGGCAATGTTGTATTTTTCCAGGCGGGAAAGTATGGTAACAGTGCCGATACACTGGATATTGGAATGTATATGTACAATATAAATTCTGGGGAAATTCAGGAGATTATAGATGATGCTATGCGATATTATGCAGTTTCAGAATCATCTGTTTACTATATAACGGCTGAGGAAATAAATGAATATGATGTGGAAACTGGGGAGATAAGTAAATTTTGTGATTTGCCGACTGATATTAATGAGGGTATTCCAGATGTCTTTTACAAAGATGATGAGTTGATATATGAGATGAATTATAATTCTGGACAAGTTACACAATATAGAATTACTAAAGATGGAAAAGCGTCTGAGATCTCTGCTGCTGATTGGGTGGAAGAATATTAAATGTTTGGAATGGAATTTAGGAGAATATTCAATAGAAAAACTGTAATTATGCTGCTGCTTCTTATTGCTCTTAATGTTACAGTTTTTTTGTGGATGTATAAAACGGGGAAATACGAGTCTCAAGTATCTGATGAAACCTATTCGCAGCATGTTGAAAGTATATTGAAACAGGGTGATACCATAAATGCAATAAGTATTTTCAATAAAGGTGGTCAGTCTGAATATGCTGAGAGAAATAATCAGAAAACCATAGATAAATATGCATCTATAGGGGAAATTGAGACGGTTAAAATAAATGGAAATATAATTATCACTGTAATTAAAAATCGGTTTACACACCTGACTATATGTGTATTTATGGTGATATTTCTTTTTAGAGTCTTTCAGGGTGAAGAGTATAAAAGTATGCAGACCATGCTTTATGCTACAAGAAATGGTCGTAAAAGGCTGGCGATTGCAAGGTGGGGACTGTCATGCGTGAGTTTGATGGTGTTTATAATTCTGAATTATGCTGTTATTTTTGGATGCGTATATGTTATAGACGGCTACAAATGCTCGGATTTACTTGCACCGATACAATCTGTTGTTGAATTTTATGACTGTGCGATGAAAACATCCATAATAGGATATATATTTTTTTATATTGCTGCCACATTCCTATTTTCATTTTCAATATTAATTGTGATGTGGCTGTGTATGTATTTCTCAGATAACAGAATTCTGTCTATGTCATTGATGATTTCGTTAATGGCGGTAGAGTATTTAATGTATCAGGTTATTGCAGAGCAAAGTAAAATTGTGTTTTTGAAATACATAAATCTGTTTAATCTGGTCATGCCGGGAGATTTTCTATATAAATATTCAAACTATGAATTGTTTAATTATCCTGTAAATAAACTGACAACAGAAATTGTGCTATCAACAGCCTTGATACTAGCTTTATCTACAATTATATTTGCTATCGCTGAGAATAAAAGACCAATTAAGAAATCAAGTCGACTTGAAAACTGGTTTGGTAATGTGACAAATATTGTAGTTGGCAGCTTTCATGGGATTATTGGTAATTGCAAAATGTTTGGACTTGAAATATATAAGCTTCTTATCGTAAACAGAGGATTGGTGTATCTGGTTGTAGTCGCTGTGATTTCGTGCATGATGCTTGATACAAGTCAGATTAAGCATATGGGAATAGGTGCATTGTTAGAGAATGTATATAATACATATGGTGGACCGATTAGCGAAGAGTTTGTGGAATATTATAATGAGCAGATAGAAAATCTTAATGCTGTTGATGAGCAATATGAACTGGCATTAGAAAAATATGATAAAGGAATAATAACGGAGGAAGAGTTTGATAGAGAGCAGTTTGTGTATGAGGGATATGCAGGTGCGAGAAGCTGTGTCGACAGACTTACAGAACAGTATTCATATCTTAACAGATTGAAGAGTGAGAGGAATATTGAAGGTTATTTGCTGTCGGACAGAGGATATAGAATTTTATTCCAAAGTGATCATAGCGGGAAGGATTTGCTGGTTGCTGTTGTCATATGTCTGTTATTTTGTAATGGTTATGCCTATGATAAAAGGATGAGAGTGAAAGAACTCATTTATTCCACTAGAGATGGAAGAAATAAGATACATCGCACCAGAATTCTTGTTATGACGTTACTGTGTGGAATCGCCTTTGCATTAGTGTACGGCCTTGAATTTTATGAGATACAATGTGTGTGCCCTATGAGGTGGTGGAGCGCGCCAGTTCAGAGCTTGCCATTTTTTGAAGGCTGCAGGGTGAATATTAGTCTTGGATTTCTTGTATTTTTATTCGAGGTGTCAAGATTTGTAATGATGGTTACATTGGGAATTCTCGTGTATGTACTGTCTTATAGCAGGAGCTCAAAGGAGGCATTGATTATTCCATTGGCTGGAGCAGCAATTTATATAAAGATAAAAGCTATTGCTAATCCAGCAATTACAATTACAATGTCTGCAATTATTATAGTGTTTACTGTTTTGGGGTGGATATATGTTGTTAGAAATAGAAAACTTGAGTCAAAAATACGGTGATTTTGTTGCACTGAATAGTATTAGCTTTCAGGTAGAGGAAGGTGTATACGGAATACTTGGCCCTAATGGAGCGGGCAAGTCTACGTTTATGAATCTGCTTACTGATAATGTGCTCAGAACCAGCGGTAGTATAAGCTTGGATGGCAAGGATATTCTGAGCATGGGAGAGGCTTACCGTGATACTTTGGGATATATGCCTCAGCAACAGGGGTATTACGAAGATTTTAGTGTTACTGAATTTTTAAAGTACATCGGCTCTCTTAAGGGGATTGCAAAGAAGGAGCTTAACAATATTATTTCGGAGCTGCTTACCAGATTAAATCTTGAGGATGTAAGAAATAAAAAGATGAAGAAGCTTTCAGGTGGAATGAGGCAGAGAGTTTTATTTGCCCAGGCACTCCTTAATAATCCAAGGATTCTTGTTCTGGATGAGCCTACGGTAGGACTTGATCCAAAGGAGCGGGTCAATATGCGAAACATGATTAAGGAGATATCGCAGGATAAGATTATATTCGTATCGACGCATATTGTTTCGGATATTGAAAACATAGCAGATAAAATTATTCTACTGAAAAAAGGAGAGATAGTGGCGTTTGATAGACCTGATAACTTGATAAGCCGATTACCTATCGAATATGAGAAAAACCTTGAGAGTGTGTATATACTCAATTTTGAAACATGTGATTAAATAAAATGAAGATAAGATAAAACTGAATTATAGTCAAGTGAAAGCAGGTGAATGGAGTCAATTCACCTGCTTTTATGCATCTTGGCAGAAAAAAAGTGTCACTTGCTGGTAGTCATATTGTGTATTTATTTGATAATTGCTAAAATTTTTACATAACAAAGAGGCAGACAAAATATTAGGAGAGAACAGTGAAATACACTATAGAAAAACTTAATTCCGGTGAAAATGAAGTGATGATTTCGAGAACTTATGCATCAGATTTTAGGAAGAGATTAAAGGAGGGCAGTGTAAATGAATA
>CAMFPD010000185.1 GCA_945971355.1 uncultured Lachnobacterium sp. | reverse complement strand
ACTACAGAAAAGGAAAACCTAGCTAAGGAAGAAGGCAAAGATACTACAGAAAAGGAAAACCTAGCTGAGGAAGAAGGTAAAGATACTACAGAAAATAAAGCAGAGTCTTTAATAACAGAGGCTGTAGGAAAAGTGTTTGCATCATTTAAAGATACTGTAGAGGTTGTAATTGACACTGTAAGAACTTTGGAAAACAAAGATATATCAATAGCAGGTTCTGTGAGCGTTTTACCTGAAGGTGCTAAATTTGAAGTATCAAGTTTGGCAGAGAGCGCTGCAAGTTATATTAAAGCTAAAGGAGTCCTCAAAGAAAAGAAACTTGATGGCAAATTTACAGTATATGAGATTAATCTTATGGGAGCAGATGGAGCACAGATTCATCAATTAGGAGATTATGTTGTTGTAACATTGCCAGTACCTGAGGGATTCACGGTATCTAAGGAAAAGACAATTGGAGTATACAGACTTGAAGATGATGGTACATTGACAAAATGTTCATCAGATGTAGTAGATGGAAAATTGTCATTCAGCACAAATCATTTTAGTACATACATTTTCGTTGAAGAAAATGTTGCTAATGAGAATGTGACTACAGATAATAAGGGGAACGATGCAAATAGCCAGATTGCTAATGCATCACCAGCTCTTGCATCTGTAAAAACAGGTGATGATACTTGTTTTGTGACATTATTTATATTTGTGTTAATTGGTATTGCAATTGCAACGGGAGCATTTGTATATTGCACAAAGAAAAAAACTGCTATTTAATTGATTTCAAGCTTGAGGGTGGTTCTTGTGAGAGCTGCCCTCTTTGATTTACACAAACAAAAATAAAGACATATGTTTCCTTGAAAAAAATTACAAGTTTGTTCCGCGTGTTTATTACGGATAGTTGCCTGAGAAATGTGTATTTATTATATTCTTTGAGCCGCGGAACTGTTGTAATTTTGTTTCTCGGAAATATATGTCTTTATTTTTTGCGTAAGATTACGCAGGGCAGCCAGTAAAGAAACCGGACAAGCTTTGAAATAAATTGGAGAAATGGAATGGAATACCAGTAATGGCACTAAACAAATATTGGAATAGGTTTGGATATAAATGTCAATTTATAAGGGGAAATGCCCAAGGAATAAGAGATTTTGGATTTTATAATAATTAAAATGAGATATCTTTCCTAAAAGTATTCAGAAAACAGGAAAATGCTAGATTTTTGGGAGCAAAATAGCATTAATAATGGAAAAAAGTCCAATTTCTAAGTAAACTTCATTTTAGAATATTTTTAGCCTGAAATTGGAGACGGATGCGCAGATGATGATTTCGGATGGTGTATAGGAGTTGGTGATTTCGCTGATTATTGCAGAGAAACAGGAAAGGGACACGATATTACCAAGGAAGAAGCTCTTGCCATATTAAAGAGAGCTGAGGAGAATGGATTTGTACATCAGATTACAAATATTGATGGTGAAAACAAAATCTTTGGTATTTGTAATTGTAATGTAGAGATATGTAATGCCACTTCGTACATCGCAGTTATTCAACACGCCTAACATGTCTCGTTCAGCATATGTTGCACATGTGGATAAGGAGAAGTGTGTGGCTTGTGGACGTTGTGTAGAGTATTGCCCGGCAGGTGCTACAAGACTTGGACAGAAGCTTTGTGATAAAGAGGGAAAAGAGAATGAATATCCAAGACAGGTACTGCTCCATGTAAAACAGCTTGTCCGGCACATATTGCGGTACAGGGTTATTTAAAGATTGCATCGCAGGGAAGATATGATGATGCACTTGCACTTATCAAGAAGCAGAATCCGTTCCCAGCAGTCTGTGGACGTATTTGTAACAGACGTTGTGAGGACGCATGTACACGTGGCACAATTGATGAGGCAATTGCAATTGATGCAGTTAAGAAATTTATTGCAGAGAGAGATTTGAATGAAGAGACAAGGTATATACCACCAACAGTAATTCCTGCAAGCATCCATATGGATCACTTCGAGGAGAAAATTGCAATTATCGGTGGAGGTCCTGCAGGACTTACAGCAGCATTCTATCTTGCAGAAAAAGGATATCGTCCAACTGTATTTGAGAAAAATGATATGGCAGGCGGTATGCTTCGTTATGGAATTCCTTCATACAAATTAGAGAAGGATGTCATCGAGGCTGAAATCGAAGTTATGAGACAGATGGGGGTTGAAATTAAAACTGGCGTGGAAGTCGGTAAGGATGTAACACTTGATTCACTTCGTGCAGAAGGATATAAAGCATTCTATATTGCAATCGGATGTAGCGCAGGACGTCGCCCAGGCGTACCGGGAGATGATGCAGAGGGAACATTCACAGCAATTGATTACTTACATGAGGCAAACTGTGGTGGAAAAGAGTACACAGGACGTGTGGTTGTAGTCGGTGGTGGAAATGTTGCAATTGATGCTTCACGTGTCTCAGCAAGAAACGGTGCAGCAGAGGTTACTCAGCTTTGCCTTGAGTCAGAGAAAGAAATGCCTGCATCACAGGAAGAAATCACAGAGGCTGCGGAAGATGGTGTTACAATCAAGTGTGGCTGGGGACCAAAAGAGGTTCTTACAACAGATGGCAAGGTTACAGGAATTGTATTCAAGAAATGTCTGTCTGTTAAGAATGCAGAGGGACGTTTTGCTCCAACATATGATGAGAATGACACAATCACAATACAGTGTGATCGCGTGATCTTCGCAGTAGGACAGGCTTCGGTATGGGAAGATTTGGTGAAGAATGAAAAGGTTGAATTTAATGGACCTGCAATTGTTGCAGATAAAGTAACATACCAGACAACTCAGCCGGATATATTTGTTGGTGGAGACGTATACACTGGACCAAGATTCGCTATTGACGCAATTGCAGCTGGAAAGATTGCAGCAGAGTCATTACATAGATATGTACATGATGCTCATATGAAAATTGGACGAAATCGTTGGGAGTTCACAGAGTTTGATAAAGACAATATCTCAGTTCCATCATATGATAACTCTTCACGTCAGATTGAAGGTGTTGACTCAAGTGTTCCAGCCAAGTCATTTAAGGATGCTCACCTTACACTGACAGAGGAGCAGGTTAAGATAGAGACATCTCGTTGTCTTGGATGTGGGGCAACAGTGGTTGATCCAAACAAGTGTATCGGATGTGGCGTGTGTACAACCAAATGTGAATTTGATGCAATCACTCTTCATAGAAATCATCCAGAATGTTCAAAGATGACTGTTGCGGAGGATAAGTTTAAAGAAATAATTCCATATCAGTTAAAGAGAGCGGTAAAGATTGCATTACATAAAAAAATTAGCAAATATATCCAAAATAATTTGTTGATATTTGGAAAAATTATGATATGATAATTATGTGCGCTTAAATCGGGCGCAAGCTATTAAAGCAAATTATATATTTAGGAGGAATTGCAAAATGGCAAACAAGTGGGTTTATACCTTCAAAGAGGGTAATATGACCATGCGTAACTTGCTTGGTGGTAAGGGTGCTAACCTTGCAGAGATGACAGAAATTGGTCTTCCTGTACCACAGGGTTTCACAATTACAACTGAGGCTTGTACACAGTACTACGAAGATGGACGTAAAATCAATGACGAAATCATGGCTCAGACTATGGAAGGCGTTAAGTGGATGGAGGAAGTTAACGGAAAGAAATTTGGAGACCTCAAGAATCCATTATTAGTATCTGTTCGTTCAGGTGCTCGTGCTTCAATGCCAGGTATGATGGATACAATCCTTAACCTTGGTCTTAATGATGAAGTAGTAGAGGCTATGATTGCTGGTAACGATGATCCAGCTTTCGAGCGTTTCGTATATGACTCATATAGAAGATTTATCCAGATGTTCTCTGACGTAGTTATGGAAGTTGGTAAGAAATACTTCGAGCAGCTTATCGACGAGATGAAAGAGAAGAAGGGTGTTAAGTATGACGTAGACCTCACAGCTGCTGATCTTAAAGAGCTTGCTCAGCAGTTCAAGGCAGAGTACAAGAAACAGTTGGGACAGGATTTCCCTTCAGACCCAGTTGAGCAGTTAAAACTCGCTATCGAGGCTGTATTCAAGTCATGGGACAACCCACGTGCTAACGTATATAGAAGAGATAATGATATCCCATATTCATGGGGAACAGCTGTTAACGTAATGCCAATGGTATTCGGTAACTTAAACAACGAGTCTGGTACAGGTGTTGCATTTACTCGTGACCCAGCTACTGGAGAGAACAAGCTTATGGGTGAGTTCCTTATCAATGCACAGGGTGAGGACGTAGTTGCAGGTGTTCGTACACCAATGCCAATCGCTCAGATGGAGAAAGAGTTCCCAGAAGCTTATGCTGAATTCCTTAAGGTTTGTGATACTCTTGAGAATCACTACCATGACATGCAGGATATGGAGTTCACTGTTGAGAACAAGAAGCTTTATATGCTTCAGTGCCGTAATGGTAAGAGAACAGCTCCAGCTGCATTAAAGATTGCTTGTGACCTTGTTGATGAAGGACATAAGACACCAGAAGAAGCTGTAGCAATGATCGATCCTCGTAACCTTGATACACTTCTTCATCCACAGTTTGATGCTGCTGC
>CAMFPD010000184.1 GCA_945971355.1 uncultured Lachnobacterium sp. | reverse complement strand
GCAAACCCATAGATAAATACAAGCTGGTCAAAGGTCCATCCCTGCAAGTCAGGAATCTGTCTGAACACAAGGACCAAGAACACAAGGCCCAACAGCTCTGAAAACAGGAACCCAAAAAGTCCCATTATAAAATCCACCTTCGACTGGACAATCATCTTCAAAAACTGAGATGCCAACGCCTTGTATAATCGAAGGTATCTTTTCAAATTCTTCATACGCCTAACCTCCTAATACTACAAGTCGTTTTGTGACTCTTTTCCATATTAAACTACCCAATACGTATAAGATAACAACCCATACCAACTGCCTAAAAAGCACGAACATCAACTCATTGCCACTATATTTCCCCAAATATATCATTGTCGGTGCATACACCATAGATGAAAATGGCAAAAAGTCGAAAACCCTCTGTATCACCTCTGGAAAGAATGACAATGGAATAAGCTGTCCAGTGAGAAAGCTAAGGAGCGCATCCTTTGCCATAAGCATTCCGAAGATGTAAGTTGTAAAAAATGCTATCATTCCAAAGCAGAAGTCAAATAGCACATAAATCATAAAACTAAAAAATACACTAATCAAATACAATACAATATTGCTAATTGGTGTGATTCCTAACCCCAAAACCTGCACCTTATAAACCTCAAGACCTATCCATACCAGAATACATGGTGCAAAAAATCTGTATATCACATTACCCATGGCCATAAACACAAGACTGAGTCTGTAATCTATGGGCTTAATCAGGTTCATCGCCACAGTTCCCTCAACTACGTCCTCGCTTACATTGTCTGAAATTCCAATCATACTAAGCGCAGCTGTTACATAACTCATAAACACATACACAACCATTTCCTGTCTGGTCAGCCCTCCAAGAGTTGCACTTGACGAACTTCCATATATTGCCATCCAAAGAAAGTAGTTGATAAATGTTCCAAATAAACTACAGAAAATAAACAGATAAAACGCACCCTTATATGTTAGATTTCTCTTTAGTTCATTTGCTGTAAAAGGCAGGTATACTTTAAAAAACTTTTTCATAGCTACCTCCTTTTACAAACCATGATTGTAGATTTCCTTTACAATATCAGCAAGCTCTGTCTCTATGATTTCTATATCCTTTACCATAGTCACTTCCATCGCCGCGTGGATAATATCAGAAACCTCTATATCATTGTTGTCAAAATTCAGGGTTACTTTCTTACCCTCATCATCTTTCTCCAGTACCACACTGTCAGCCTTTCCTGTGATGACGCTCCAATCTATGCTCTCAATTCTGTCGATGTGCTTAACCGCCATGGAAACCTTTTTACAAGTTCCGTATGTCCTCTTGAGTTTATCAAGAGTTCCGTCATAGATTTTCTTTCCCTGATCGATAATTATTATTCGGCTGCACAGCTCCTCAATATCTCCAATATCATGTGTAGTCAGAATAACTGTTGTATTGTATCTCTCATTTATTTCCTTGATAGCATCTCTTATTTTGTCTTTTACCACAAGGTCAAGTCCGATAGTTGGCTCGTCAAGATACAATACCTTTGGATTATGTATTAATGAAGCTCCCAGATCAGCTCTCATTCTCTGCCCTAATGATAAAGTGCGGACCGGTCTGTCGAAAAACTCAGCCAAGCCCAGTACATCATTCAGGAATGACATTCTCTCCTTATATTCTTCATCTGATACATCATATATTTCTTTTAGAATGGTAAATGACTCAGACAGTGGAAGATCCCACCAGAGCTGTGTTCGCTGGCCAAATACAACTCCTATATTCTTGGCATTATCCATTCTCTTTTTACTTGGATTGACACCATTAACCAGACATTCTCCCTTTGTGGGATTGAGAATTCCTGTCATCATCTTAATGGTGGTAGACTTGCCAGCTCCATTACTTCCAATATAGCCAACAATCTCACCATCATTAATCTTAAAAGATATATCATCTACCGCAACTTTAGTAACCTTCTCGTTTGAAAGCAGCCCCTTAATTGCTCCCTTTAATCCTGGATATTTCTTAGGAGAAACAAACTCCTTCGAAACATGATTCACTTCAATCATTTTTTCCTCCTTACAAGTCAAGCCAAGCTGCCTATTTTTCACTCATGCTTATCCATGAATCTCATTCCATTATTCCCAGATTCAAACACTAATTCTGTTTCTTAATTCTATTCAGGTATAATGTCTGAATTACATATCCCATTGTATAAATTACTGAAAACAGGAAAATTAATCCTCCAAGGAACGGAATCTTCTTTGCAAATTCAAGAATAAGAATTCCAAGTGATGCTCCTGCTAAGCCTGGCATCTTATTAAACAAAAGTCTTCCAAGCGATGCACCTGTAAATGCTACTGAGAAACACATTGTAATGGTATAAAGTGCTGCTACAACCAATCCTATTGGCAAACCAATAAATGTAATCATACAGATAATAGCTGCAAGAGGTACCGCAATAAGTGTTATAGCACCAGTTCCAAGCATAATCGCTGTTCTGCTCTTTAACATCTCAGCTGATTTATCAAGTGAGTCCTTCATAAGCCAGCACATGATAAGTCCTACAAGTATCATTGCAATTGACCAGTAAATGGCAGATTTTACCTTTTCAAGTATTGTAAATCCAATAGATTTTTCAACTATCTGACTTTCGCCATCTTCACTAGATATAGTCTTAATAAAATCCACATCATTAATCTGTGATCCAGAGCCAATCTCAGGTTCCTGATCTGAGATAACCTTGAGAGTTCCAGTTACTACTGCATCATCACCAATTGTCACAGTATCAGCTTCAATTGTCACATCGCCTGTTACCCGTCCGTTAAATATTACCTCTTCAGCTGCAATATTTGCCGCTTCAGCAGTTCCGTCGAAACCAACCGACTGTCCAACTGCAGTAAATGATTTTGCCTCAACAGAGCTATCTGCATTAACAGACTGACCTGCGGCAAAAACATTACCTTCGATAGCATTATTCTCAAAAGTAATAGTACTTCCGGCAGCAAAAAGAGAACTTCCGATTGATGTGTTTCTCACTGTAATATTCATACCTGCAAGGCATGTCACATCATCGATTGTACAGCTATCCATCTCGAGATTTTGTCCTGCACCAAATGAACCGAAATAGACACCTCCATCCATCTTCATATCATTCCCTGCAAAATAATAGTTGTTTGCTGTATCTACGCTCACATCCTGAGCATCTGATGCAAACACTGTAATCGCAGAGCCAAAAATCATTGTTAGCATTGTTACAAGAACAACTAATTTTTTACTTAACTTTCTCATATCTTTCTCCTCCTTATTTTAATTGCTGATTGCATAATGATAACCTATCACTATACTAATTTTTGTGCCATAAAAAAACGACAAGATGCACTATTTACAACATAAGTTGCAAAAGTGCATCCCTGTTAACACTATATAATACGTCACGAAAACTGCTGTGTATATTCGATTATTTCCGCTTTTGATTTTTTGAAGCAATCCAATACTTCGGGATTAAATACACCACACTCCCCTGCGAAAATCATTTTAAATGCCTCATCAATACTGAAAGCTGCCTTATACACTCTAGGGCTCACAAGAGCATCGTACACATCAACCACCGACACAATCTGAGCCCATATTGGTATCTCGTTACCTCTCAAACCGTCAGGGTATCCCTTACCATCAAATCTCTCATGGTGATACCTGCATATTTCGTAACAGTATCTGTAAAAATCACTATCTTCCTGCTTGAACCTCTCCAATATCTCACAGCCCTTGATGGTATGTGTCTTCATAATATCATACTCAGTATCTGTGAGTTTTCCAGGCTTTAATAGTATGCTGTCTGAAATAGCAATTTTTCCAATATCATGTAATGCAGCTGCATTTGCCATCTGGTTTATATCCTGCTGATCATATGTCCAATCTGGGTGTAGCTTCAACCAATTGCTCAATATTATGTAGGTAAATTCCTGAACACGTCTTACATGCTCCCCGGATTCAAGACTTCTGAACTCCACTACAGAGCTTAATGCATTAACTAAAAACTCATTATTTTTCTTAAGTCTGGTATGAACCTCTGACAAGTTCTTCATTGCATCCTGAAGTTCTCTGGTTCTGGTAGCCAGCTGTTCTTCCATGTCATTTCTATTCTCATACAGCTCAATTATGTTCAGAGCTCTTCTTGTAACTACTCTGCCGGAAAATGGTTTATATATTATATCCGCAGCTCCCAGTTCATATGCCATGACATCCGACTCCGAAGTTGCCTCGCCTGTAATCATTATTACCGGTATTCGATTCGATGTTCCTTTCTCCTTCATATACTCGAGAACTTCTATTCCATTCTTCTCAGGCATAATCAAATCAAGAAAAACCAGACATATCTCTTCCTCATATTCGTCCAGCTTCTCAATTGCTTTTATACCATTTTCAGCCTCCAGTATATCAAACTGTTCCTCAAAGATTGCTTTCAACACTTCTCTATTTAGATCCGCGTCATCCACAATTAGTATCTTTTTCATTAATTCCCCCATATCTATCGAACTAGTCTGTAAATAAATTATTTCTCATATATTTATCTAAATTCTATCACTGCCACTATTAAAAATCAATTTATTCAT
>CAMFPD010000183.1 GCA_945971355.1 uncultured Lachnobacterium sp. | reverse complement strand
TGAAGAAGGGAAAAGAAAAGAACAATTTATGACTTCAGAAGGAGCTGTTAGAAATGAAAGATGACAATAAGTATGTTTTTCCTTGTGGGGATAAATTTTCAGCAATAGACGTAGGATATTGCCAAGGTGTTAAGGTTGCTACAATAGCAAATGGCAGTATTAATTGGGGTAATGAGAAATGTGCAAATTGCAAATTAGCTAATTTTAGAGAATTTTATACTGGGGGAGAAACTAATTTAGTATGTCTAGCTTATTCGGAAGAATATTTAAAGAATAAAGATAAGCAGGTGTTTATGCCTGATTTGATTGCTGCAGATTATACTATTGAGTTAATTCTTCTGCATGAAGATTTTAAAGCTGTAATTTATGTAAGTGGAGCTACATTAGGTGCAGGACTTCTTGACCTTATAGATGAGGCATCTTTGGAAGATTATTTTACAGATGCCTATGATGAGAATACTGGTACATATTTCATTTGGATGACTGATTCTAATGGTATGGTACAGTTTGTAGAATTTGAATCTATTTCTGAAATTGCTCATAGTATTGTTTCCGTTAGATTAATAAGATTGGAGAGTTGTTAAAATGAATAATGCTTTGAAAAACCTTTTAGATATTTTTGATGTGGAGTTGAATGAGGAATTTTGTTTGACCGGGTATCAAGCAAAATTTAGAATAACTGAGAGGGGATTAGAATTTTATAACTTGGATGATTCAGTTCAAGGATGGCAAGATAACCCAGATGATATAAGTTGTATAATAAAGGAACAGATGCTTGTGTATAAACCTTGGCATCCCCCTGTAGGAGAGAGTTATTATGTGCCTTGTTTAGATTTGCTTGGATATAAAGAATTTGTTTGGGGAGCAGATGAGTATCTCGATACTTTCTATTGGTCACAAGGGTTGGTGCATAAGGACATTTGGGAAGCTAAATATGTGGCAAAAATTCTAAGTCATAAAGCTATGAAATATAAAAGAGATGTGCCAGACATTATTAGGGAGGAAAGATGAATAATTTTGAATATATAAAGATTTTATCAAAAGATGAAATGGCGGAGTTTATTATGGAATCTATGTCTGAGGCTTTTAATATAATTACAGATGAGATGTGTAACTGTTGGAGAGAGGAAGAAGCAAAAGCCATAGGACTAGATATGTGGAAAGAATGGTTAGATAAGGAACATAAGTAGAGGTGATTTTTAATTGAATAATTCTTTAAATGAACTGTTTTTAGAAATTACTAATAGATGTTTGCAGAAATGTATTCATTGTTCATCTGTGGCATCTTGTAAAGGTAATGATAAATTAAGTTTATCTATTATAAGAAATCTAATAGAAACGATGCTTCCATATGGATTAGAACGAGTATATATTTCTGGTGGTGAACCATTTCTGCATGAAGAGTTTATAAGTATTATTGAATATCTTACTCATAAACTATTAAATGTTTCAATTTATACTTGTGGTGTATATTTGGGAAAAGATGGAAATCTTACATCTATACCCCAAGAATTTTTATCATATGTAGCGAAGAGAAACGTAAAGAGATTAATTTTCAGTCTACATGCAGCTAATCCTCAAACGTATAGTTTAATCTCTGGTGTATCAGGTACTTATGATTTAGCACGAAAATCTATAGAATCAGCCGTTAGAGCTGGTATGGATATAGAGCTTCACATAGTACCTATGAAAGTTAATTTTTTTGAAATAGAGAAGGTATTACAATTAGCTTATGAAGAAGGTATAACTAAAGTAAGTTTGTTGCGTTTTGTTCCGCAAGGTCGAGGAGCTTTAAATACGGATAAATTGATGCTTGATAATCAGGAGAACGAATCATTAAGGAAACTAATTGACAGGTGGAGAAAGTTATATCCAAAGTTAGCTATTAGATTAGGAGTACCTTATAATTGCTTAACAATGAAAGGAAAAAAGTGCACAGCAGGGCATAATAAATTACTCATAAATGCAAAAGGTGAAATCTTTCCGTGCGAAGCATTTAAATACTTAAGTGGAGCTCGTCCTAGCATATATGAGCGAGATATAATAGATGTTTGGGATAATGATGAATTACTATGTCAGCTGAGAACAACGAATGTTGATTGTGTATCGGTTTGCAATCATTGTGAATATAGACAGTTATGTATGGGAGGATGTCCAGGTCAAAGAATGCATATTAATGGTAGTTTGTTCAATGGCCCTGACCCTATATGCTTGTGTAGACAGATGAAAGGTTGATTTTGATGAACTTAGAAGAAGTGCAATTCAATAGACTAATTAAAGGCTGTATAGTTAAAATAAAACATCCTGTTGATGTACAATGTCAATTATTAGATATTAGCTTATTTCCTAAATCAGACTGGGAAAAAACATTTTCTTTATCTCCTGGGGAGTATTACAAAGTATTTGCAATAGGAATGAGTGGTAGTCATCCTATTATATATTTAGATATTGTACAAGATTATGGGTATTCACAGCCTTGGGTGTATCCAAAATTTCTTACTTTAGATGATGAATGTATGAAGTATAATGAAGAAGTTTTTAAGAACAGAGAGTGGGAAGCTCGTATTGCTGAAAAATAGGGAGTTTTAAAGAAGGATACAAGGTTGAGTGCAGACATAAATGATAGGAGCGATTAGACAATGAAATTATGGAAGCCTAAAAATGGTAAAAAATATTATTGTGTGTCTGTAACAGATATAGCTTATCTTTACTATGAATCACATGATGATGTATCTCCATATTTTATCGGATATGATGAAAATACAAAGCCATTTCTTTGTGGTGATAGTATTCAAATTATGCAAAGAACGTGGAACGCAAGTAAAGAAGATTATGAGCGATTATTATCATTAAATGTATTTGCAACTTATGAAGAAGCAGAAAAGAAATTACAAGAATTGCAGGAAACTATTGAGGAAAACGGAGGATTTTTTAAATAAATTTAGAAGAAGTGCGATTCAGTAGATTGATTAAAGGATATATAGTTAAAATAAAGTAATTTGGAATGGAGAGTGAAAATATCATGAAAAAGTTAATTATCGGTGCATTAATTGGCATTATAGTTGGTATGCTAGGAACAGCATATGCTTCCAATATTGGTGATAACAAAAAGATTACAATTTACACTGATGAGGAAACTAAGATACAGTACATAATTGTCGAAGCTTCTGGTTCATATGTAGGTGAGTATAGTGTAGGAATTTGCCCTAGATATACTTCTAGCGGAAACTTGTATTATGTAGGTTCAAAGATTGTGGAAGGGGGAGAATAAAATGGATTGGAGAAAAGATTTGGAGATTATAAAGCAGGGTAGCCCGCTGATTATTGCAGTTGATTTTGATGATACCTTAGCAAAGGCTGGTGAGAAGTATCCTGAAATCGGAGAGCCGACATACTTGCTAAATTCTCTTATAGCGTTGAGGAAAAATCTTAAAGAGCATTTGCAGATTATTCTTTGGACTTGTAGAGATGGAGAGGACTTACAGATGGCTATCGACTACTGTAAAGAGCTGGGACTGGAATTTGATGCAATAAATGAAGATGCACCAGCTACTTTGAAGTGGAAGCCAAAGACACCAAAGCCTTTTGCTCACATTTATATAGATGACAGAAGTCTGTCATTCTGTGATGATGATACGTCCGGAGACATTGACTGGTTAATGGCTTCCAGATTAATGTGTGCTGTTAATGATTGGGGATTAGATGCATCAGATAAAACATACTTTGGGGTTATGAATGACGAGGTAGTAAAATGACTAATAGAGAATGGTTGAGGTCTTTAACTGACAACGAGTTAGCAGAAATTTTCTGTGATAATGATCTGGGTGGTGTTTGTAATATATGTGCTTATGACGGCATAGAATGTGAAGAAATAGAATGTAATGACGGAATAGCTGAATGGCTACAGAAGGAGTATAAGAACAATGACAAACGAAGAATGGCTTAAATCTTTAGAATCTAAAGAGCTATGCAAGTTTATAGCAGCCCCATCACCTTGCGATTACTGTGCATATAGAAATAATAGAAAACGTTGTATGCATGTAGTGTGCTGTGAAGACGGCGTGTTAGAATGGCTAGAACAGGAGCATAAGAATGATGACAATAGGAGAAAGGGAGCCAAGATTAGAAAACCCAAAAGATTACAGTCTGACAGTAAAAGTTGACAAAGAAATGTTTTCGTGTCTACAAAAATGTGCTGATACTCATCATATGAGCAAGGCAGAATATGTCAGGATGGCAATACAGCACTATATGGATTTAGAAAATTGAAAAGCAGGAGAGTTAAGTGATGACAAATAGAGAATATGTAAATCAGATGACGGATAAAGAGCTTGCTCAATGTATGGTAGATATGGGCAAACTTTGTGAACAGTGTTATCATCTTGGTGATACTTATTGCGATGAAGGTAGAGCTAGTTGTCAAGAGAAGTGGCTCAGTAAGCCTTATAATGGAGAAACAGACTTCGATAAGTTTATGAAGAAGCGTAGAACTTACCTTGACCTAATTGACATATTGTCAAATACCTTTGACGAATTGGGGGATAAGTTTCCTAATTGTGAACTTGTTTTGAGAAATGAACATATCAGTATTAAAGACATTATTGTTTT
>CAMFPD010000182.1 GCA_945971355.1 uncultured Lachnobacterium sp. | reverse complement strand
TTGAAATACTAAACAACTCAAATGACGGATTTTATATTGCCAGTGAAGATTTAAAGCTAAGAGGACCTGGAGATTTCTTCGGTATACGTCAAAGCGGTGATTTAGCATTTCAGCTTGCAGACATATATCAGGATGCCAATATACTCCAAAGAGCATCAGAAGCAGTAAAGCTAATTTTGGAGGATGATCCAGAGCTTACAAAGGATGAGCATAAGCCTCTTCAATTACAGATGAAGAAATTTATGGATGAACAAATAAAGCGGATGAATTTGTAATTATTCATCCGCTAATTTTATTCCTGAAATATCAGGATGTATTGTTAAAGAATAGTTTGTATAATAAACAACAAAACCGGGAGCACTGCCATTTGGTTTTTTTACATTTTTCTTCTGCAAATAATCAATTTCTATCTTGTCGCTGTCTCGACCTTTTGAATAATATCCAGCCAGTTTTCCGGCCTCTTCAAACACTCTGTCTGGAAGCTCTTCATTATTTGATTTGACGATAACATGAGAGCCTGGCATTCCTTTTGCGTGAAACCACCAGTCATTACCAGTTGCAACCTTGAAAGTCAATTCATCATTCTGATAATTATTTTTACCTACATATATATCATATCCATCTGAAGAGATATAATGAAATGGTTTGCTCTTAACCTTGGTCTTTTTAGCAGAACGATTTTTCTTGACGAATCCATATTCCATCAATTCATCCTTTATCTGAACCAAATCATCAGATGTTACTGCAATATCAAGAGCATTTTGAATTGATTCCAAATGTTCAATTTGGTTTTTGGTTTCAACAATTAGTTCCTCCAAAGCTTCCACTGTACGCTTTAATTTGCCATACTTGTCAAAATATTTCTGGGAATTTTCCTGTGGAGTGAGATTAGGATCAAGAGGAATTTTTATTTCCTTATTGTCGTCATAATAATTATAAGCAATAAGGTGATCAGCTCCTTCCTCAAGCCCGTATCCATAAGTGTTTATCAGTTCACCGTAAAGCTTATATTTCTCACGTTTTTCTGAATCTTTTAACTGTTTTTGCTGTAACACGTATTTTTTCTGATTTCTCTCTAAAGCAGTGGAAACAATCTTTCGCAAATCTACTGACTTTTGTCTGATTCTTGTATATATATTCTTTTCTTTATAATAACTTTCCAAAACCTCAGAGATAGAAGAGTAACTCTTCTCATCCAGATTCTGGTATTCAGTCAGCTTAAAAGAGTAGAAATCTTTCGGTTCATTCCCAACTCTATATATAACTGGGCAAAAATTATTTTTCTTTATATCATCAACAAACCATGAAAAATTATTTGCAAGGTGCTTCATTTCATCATTTGAGAATGATGCAACAGGCATATCCGCATCAAGTCCAGCCCTATATGCAATTTCATTTGCTACAAGAGGACTTAATCCTGTAAAGGATGTATAAATCGCCTTAGCAAGAGTGGCAGGCTTACTTTTTATAATTTCCGGGAATTTTTCAATCTCCACAGTTAAAGGATTGAATTTATCATCCTGTGTTGATGGAATACAGTATTCTTTTCCAGGCAGAACCTCTCTGATTGAACTTACTGATGCTGGAACTCTCTTAATACTGTCGATAATTGTACCATCCTCATCACAGAAAATAATATTTGAATGTTTTCCCATAAGCTCAACTATGAGAACCTTATGGCACAAATCACCCATTTCATTCAAATGTTCCACTTCAAAATTTATAATCCTCTCCATATGAGGCTGATAAATTTTGGTAATTCGTCCATTTGCAATATGTTTTCTAAGTACCATACAGAAAGTAGGAGCTGTAAGAGGACTCGGTTTGTTTTCTTCTGTCAGATATACAAATGGAAGAGAGGCGCTTGCAGAAAGAGCAAGCCTATAATTGCCAAGATTTCCTTTACAGGTAAGTAACAGCTCATCTGTTTCCGGCTGAGCAATCTTACTTATTTTCGAATTTAATATTGTATTATTCAATTCAAATACAAGATTTGAAATAACAACGCCATCTAATGCCATATTTTTACCTCCAATATGCTTGCGTTTTAATATGAAGTACTAAACAATTACAGATTATTATAAATATATTTGACGAAAATCGCAAGGAAGGATATAATAACATCATCTATGCGTATGTACTTTTTTAAAAAAGTACTCGAAAGGACATAAAATGATTAAAAGTATGACAGGATTTGGTCGTTTTGAAGTAGTAACTGAAAAACGCAAATTCACAGTAGAGCTTAAGTCTGTAAATCACAGATATCTGGATGTTAATATCAAGATGCCAAAGAAGCTTAATTTCTTTGAAAGCGCAATCAGAAACCTCTTAAAAGAGTATATTGAGCGTGGAAAAGTCGATGTGTATATTACATACGAAGATTACACAGATGACAATTATTCTTTGGTGTATAATGCAGGTCTTGCAGCTGAGTATCTCAAGCATCTCAACAGCATGGCAGATGAATTTGGATTAGATAATGACATCCGTGTCAGCACCTTGTCAAGATATCCAGATGTATTTGTTATGGAAGAGCAAAACATTGATGAGAAAGAGCTTTGGATTAGTCTTGAACAGGCTATACGAGGTGCCTGTGAGCAGTTTGTGGAAAGCCGAATCAAAGAAGGTGAACATCTCAAGAATGATTTATGCAATAAACTTGACGAGATGATTACTTATGTAGATTTCATAGAGGAACGTTCTCCAATCATTATGAAAGAGTATCGTACACGACTTGAGGAAAAGCTACAGGAAATACTAAATGACAAACAGCTTGATGAGTCAAGAATAGCTCAGGAAGTAGTTATCTATGCTGACAAAGTTTGTGTTGACGAGGAAACAGTACGTCTGAGAAGTCATATTCAGACCGCCAAAGACACTCTTATAACTGGTGGAAGTGTCGGTAGAAAGCTTGATTTTATCGCTCAGGAAATGAATAGGGAAGCTAACACAATTCTTTCAAAAGCAAATAACATCGAGATATCAGATACTGGAATCAATTTAAAAACAAGCATTGAAAAAGTCAGAGAACAGATTCAGAATATAGAATAGGAGATAATATGAGTAACAAAGGTGTTATAGTTGTTATTTCAGGTTTCTCAGGGGCAGGAAAGGGAACAATAGTTGGTAGACTTATGGAGAAATACAATGATAAGTATTCTCTGTCAATATCAGCTACAACAAGAAATCCAAGACCCGGTGAGGAACACGGCAAGCATTATTTCTTCATTTCAAAAGAAGAATTTGAGAATATGATAGAGAATGAGCAGTTAGTAGAGTATGCACAATACGTTGGCAACTACTATGGAACACCAAAAGAGTATGTGGAGACCAAGCTAAATGCAGGTCAAAATGTAATTCTTGAAATTGAAATTCAGGGAGCTTTAAAAATCAAAAAGAAATTTCCTGACACAAAGCTCTTGTTTGTGACTGCACCAAGTGCGGAAATTTTAAAAGAGCGTTTAGTAGGAAGAGGAACAGAAACTCTTGATGTAGTAAATGCAAGATTAAGCAGAGCTTACGAAGAATCATTAGGTGTGGAAGAATATGACTATCTGGTTGTAAATGATGTTCTTGACGAGGCTGTTGATTTGATTGACAACATTATCACAGCTGAAAATACTGGTAACAAGGAAGCAGTGTCAGAACACACAATCACATCTAATTTAGATTTTATAAATAACATGCGAAATGAGCTGTTAAGCTTTTCGAAAGGAGAATAAAAATGATACATCCATCTTATGTAGAATTAATGCAGGTAGTAAACGAAGGCGTAGAAATCGGCGAGGAACCAGTTGTAAACAGTCGTTATTCGATTGTAATTGCAGCTGCTAAAAGAGCTCGTCAGCTTATCGATGGAGCAGAAAGCGAAATCGTGCATCCAAAATGCAATAAACCATTATCAATAGCTGTAGAAGAGCTGTATCGCGGAGACGTAAAAATTGTTACTGATGATGAAGAATAAATAATCAAAAGGGGATGACAGCTTTTGTGTCATTCCTTTTTTTAGAGAAAATTTTTTGAGAGGTAATATGAAATTATTATTCATTTCACTTGGTTGTGATAAAAACCTGGTTGACTCAGAATTCATGATTGGAATGTTAACCAAAGAAGGAATCGAGTTGACAGATTATGAAGAAGAAGCAGATATTATAATTGTTAATAGCTGCTGCTTTATCGGAGACGCAAAAGAAGAAAGCATCAACACCATTTTGGAAATGGCAGAATACAGAAAAAACGGAAACTGTAAATCACTCATTGTAACAGGATGTCTTGCTCAGAGATATCAGGATGAGATAATGAAGGAAATTCCAGAGGTTGATGCTATTCTTGGAACAAATTCATATGATGCAATTTACGATGCTGTGAAAGAAACACTAAACAATAATAAATACCAGAATTTACATACCCTGGAAGGTCTTCCAACCTTACACACCAAAAGAGTGGTTACAACAGGCGGGCATTATGCTTATCTGAAAATATCAGAAGGTTGTAACAAGAATTGTACATATTGCGTAATTCCATCTGTCAGAGGAAGATACCGAAGTGTCCCTATGGAAGATCTTATTGCACAGGCAAAGGAGCTTGTAGCTGGTGGTGTTAAGGAGTTAATTCTTGTTGCACAGGAAACAAC
>CAMFPD010000181.1 GCA_945971355.1 uncultured Lachnobacterium sp. | reverse complement strand
ATTTATTTTGAAAATGGAGGACCAAACATGAAAACAGATATTCAGATTGCACAGGAAGCTAAGATGATACCTATCAAAGAAGTAGCTGCTTCAATTGGAATTGAAGAGGACGATTTAGAATTATATGGAAAATATAAGGCTAAAATCTCTGACGAGTTAATCGAAAAGTCTAAGAACAATCCTGATGGTAAGCTCATTCTTGTTACAGCTATCAATCCAACTCCAGCTGGAGAGGGAAAAACAACAACTTCAGTAGGACTGGGACAAGCATTTGGTAAGCTTGGTAAGAAGGCTATCATTGCAATCCGTGAACCGTCTTTAGGTCCATGTTTTGGTATTAAGGGTGGAGCCGCAGGTGGTGGATATGCCCAGGTGGTTCCAATGGAAGATATGAATCTTCATTTTACAGGAGATTTTCATGCTATCACAACTGCAAACAACCTTTTGGCTGCTATTCTTGATAATCATATTCAGCAGGGAAATGAACTTGGAATTGACCCAAGACAGATTGTTTGGAAGAGATGCATGGATATGAACGATCGTGTTCTTAGAAATATTGTAGTAGGTCTTGGGGCAAAGACTGACGGTATGGTTAGAGAGGATCATTTCGTTATCACTGTAGCATCAGAAATTATGGCCATACTTTGTCTTGCTGATGATATGGCAGATCTCAAGAGACGTCTTGGAAGAATTATTGTTGCCTATACATTTGACGGAAAACCAGTTACAGCTGATGACCTCAAGGCAACAGGTGCTATGGCTGCACTCCTTAAGGATGCTATGAAGCCTAATTTGATTCAGACATTAGAGCACACACCAGCTTTTGTTCATGGTGGACCATTTGCCAATATCGCTCATGGATGTAACTCAGTCAGAGCTACAAAGACAGCTTTAAAACTTGCTGATTATGTAATTACAGAGGCTGGATTTGGTGCAGATTTAGGAGCTGAGAAGTTCTTTGATATCAAGTGTAGAAAGGCTGGTCTTAAACCAGACGCTGTTGTACTTGTGGCTACAGTAAGAGCTCTTAAATATAACGGGGGAGTTCCAAAGGATCAGTTGTCAGAAGAAAACCTTGATGCATTAAAAGCTGGTATTGTAAATCTGGAGAAACATATTGAGAATTTACATAAGTTTGGAGTTCCTATCGTTGTGACTCTTAACTCATTTGTGACAGATACAAAAGCAGAGACTGATTATATTGAGCAGTTCTGTAGAGAAAGAGATTGTGAGTTTGCCCTTTCAGAGGTTTGGGAAAAGGGTGGTGAAGGCGGAATAGCTTTAGCAAACAAGGTGCTTGAAACACTTGAGAATAAGGAGAGTAATTTCAAGGTTCTCTATGATGACAATCTTTCATTAAAGGAAAAAATTGAAACTGTAGCAAAGGAAATATACGGAGCTGATGGTGTCACATATTCTGCTGCAGCTGAGAGAGAGTTAAAGAGAATAACTGACCTTGGAATGTCAAATTTACCAGTATGTATGGCAAAAACTCAGTATTCTCTTTCAGATGATGCTAAGAAGTTAGGAAGACCTAGTGGCTTTACAATCAATGTAAGAGAAGTATATGTTTCAGCTGGTGCAGGTTTTGTAGTTGCTGTAAATGGTTCAATAATGATTATGCCAGGACTGGGCAAAACACCTGCTGCATACAATATTGATGTTGACGAAAACGGAAAGATTACTGGCTTATTCTAAGGCTGGTTAAAAGGAGAGACAATGGCTAACTTAATTGACGGAAAAAAGATTTCAAAAGAGATAAAAGACGAGTTAAAGGCAAAGGTTGAGCAGTATAAGAAAGAGGGAAAGGAATGCAGTCTTGCGGTGATACAGGTTGGAAATGATCCAGCCTCCTCTGTTTACGTAGGAAATAAGAAAAAGGCATGTGAGTACATAGGAATCGGTTCTGTTTCTTATGAATTGCCTGAGGAAACTACAGAGCAGGAGCTTCTTGATTTAATTGCAAAATTAAATAATGACAAGAAAATTAATGGTATTTTATGTCAGTTACCATTGCCAAAGCATATTGATGAGGATAAGGTTATAAATTCGATTTCTCCTGAGAAGGACGTGGACGGATTTCATCCTCAAAGTGTTGGAAGTCTTGTTATTGGTCAGCCAGGTTTTGTTTCATGTACACCAGCTGGAATTATTGAACTACTTAAACGAAGTGGTATTGAAATTGCAGGAAAGAACTGTGTTGTTATTGGAAGGAGTAATATTGTTGGCAAGCCAATGTCTCTATTAATGCTCAGAGAAAATGCGACAGTTACAATCTGCCATTCAAAGACAAAGGATTTACAAGCTGTATGTAAGCAGGCTGATATTTTAATTGTGGCAATTGGAAAACCTCAGTATATTGGGGCAGAATATGTCAAGGATGGAGCTGTTGTAATTGATGTAGGTATTCACAGAGATGAAAATAACAAATTATGTGGTGATGTTAAATTTGATGAGGTTGAACCTGTTGCATCATACATAACTCCTGTACCAGGAGGGGTAGGACCTATGACTATTGCTATGTTAATGAATAATTGTGTAAGTGCAATGGAACTGTTTTCTTGAATGTATCAGTTATAGAAGGGACATGAATCTGTATGAAATGTATTTATTGTGGTATTCACAGAGATGAAAATAACAAATTATGTGGTGATGTTAAATTTGATGAGGTTGAACCTGTTGCATCATACATAACTCCTGTACCAGGAGGGGTAGGACCTATGACTATTGCTATGTTAATGAATAATTGTGTAAGTGCAATGGAACTGTTTTCTTGAATGTATCAGTTATAGAAGGGACATGAATCTGTATGAAATGTATTTATTGTGGTGAGGAAATTAAAGAAGGGTGCATCTATTGTTCTGCTTGTGGTAAAGAAGCCCAGATAGTTCCTGATTATAATGAGTTTGAAGATGACTATATAAATGGACTTGTTGGAAGAGATACAGATACAAGAAGAATTTCGCAAAATGAGCTGTCTGAGGCAGAGGAACAGAAAAAGAAAAAAGAAAAAGCTGAGCTTAAAGCCAGAAAGGAACAGCAGAAGAAAATAATAATTATTTCTTCTATTGTTATTTCTGTAACTGTGATTGTTCTTATTTTTGCAATTATTTCAACTGTAAAAAAAAGACAGGCAAATTCATTTGACTATCAGTTAAGTCAGGCAGAAAAGGCGGTTGAAGCTTCCGATATTGATAATGCAATAATGTACTATGAGAATGCATTAAATCTGGACAGAGATAATATTAAGGTTAGATATAGCCTGGCTGATATTTATATGGATCAGAATGATACTGAATCTGCATTGATTCTATATCAGGAGATAATTAATCTTGACAGCACACAGATAGATAGTTACAGGAATATTATCTCTATTTATGAGGATGATGGAAATTATGAAGCTATTGCAGAGCTTGCTGCTACTGTAAAGGATGCGGATATTCTAGCGTTATTTGATGAATATATTGTGGATTCACCGATTTTTAGTATTGATGGTGGAAACTACGATAGTGAGATTAGTGTTGAACTGGAGACTGATTCTCCATCTTCAGTGGTATATTATACTCTTGATGGTTCAGACCCTGTTACATCAGGAGATGTGTATGAAGAGGAAATAGAATTCAAGGAGGAAGGCACTTATACTGTAAAGGCTGTGACAAAATCCGATAAAGGTTTATACAGTGATGTTGTATCTCAGAAGTACAAAATTGAATTTAAGGTACCTGATACTCCAGTTGTAACACCAGATGGTGGTACGCTGACAAGCGCTGACGTTATAACAATTGAGGTTCCGGAAGGCTGCGTGGCATATTATACATGGGATTCCTCTGATCCAAATATTTCATCTGAACAGTATGTGGATGGAATTGCCGCACCAGAAGGCAATAATGTTTTGTCTGTTGTAATATATAATCCAAGTATTGAGAAATTCAGTGATGTATATAGAGTGCGATTTGAATACTATAATTAGAAAAAGACGGATGCCCAAAAGCATCCGTCTTTATGTAATACTAATCTTCGAATTTAACTGTTCCATCCTCTAAACTTTTTATTTTTACAAGAGAGTATACGTTATATCCTTGAGCTTTTAATTTCTGATGTCCTGGCATGAAGGCCTTTTCTATAAGTATACCAATGCCTGCAACTGTTGAGTGAACCATTCTGAGAAGTCTTATTGCTCCTGTAACAGCTTCCCCATCAGCAAGGAAATCATCAATGATAAGTACATGGTCATCAGAAGTGATAACGTCTGCTGAGAGGCAAAGGTCATAGTTTTTACCTGTGGTGAAGGAGTTTACCTGTGTCTGATATAGTCTTTCATTTAGAACCTTTGAAGGTTGTTTTTTGAGAATAATCATTGGAACCCCTAAAGCTGTAGCTGTCATAAGAGCAGGTGCAATACCAGAGCTCTCTATGGTGACTACCTTTGTGATACCTTTTCCTTTAAAATGTTTTGCAAACTCATCTCCGATGTGGGCCATGAGAACGGGATCGACCTGATGATTCAAAAAGTGATCGACCTTTAAGATGTCTGTTCCAATTACATGCCCTTCATTTAAAATACGTTCTTTTAATTCGTTCATTATCCCACCTCCACATTATAGTAATTAAATTATAACATTCTTTTAAATTTTTTTCATTATGAATTTCTTAATTATTCAAATTGCACAATGTATTTTCATGGTTGTGA
>CAMFPD010000180.1 GCA_945971355.1 uncultured Lachnobacterium sp. | reverse complement strand
GTATTTTCCATGACAAAGCTCCATTATATGGAATTGCAGAATAAACTATGCCACCTCCAAATAAAAGAGTAACTATCACAACTACAGATACTACTATTCCTGTATATATTCTCTTTTTTCTCACTCCACCATCACTGTATTTTTTCTTTACATATATTCTTGAAGCAAACCACAAAATAAATGTAAGCGCAAATCCTGCTGCCAACACAACCAGTTTTGTACCATGGCTTTGAATTCCTCCATATTGGCACATATGCCAAAGCTGATAAAGGATAAATATATAAAGTGCCAAACTTATTTTTCCACAAAATTTATATATCCACCTCATAACTTCCTCCAAGTATTTTGATTTCTATATATCTAATCTCACCTGCCTAATTTAGCGCTTTATATCATAATTCATATTCATAAGATTTCTGATAGATTCCACATCATCTGTGATATTGGCATCTCCCC
This sequence comes from uncultured Lachnobacterium sp., assembly GCA_945971355.1. Classification (GTDB taxonomy): domain Bacteria; phylum Bacillota; class Clostridia; order Lachnospirales; family Lachnospiraceae; genus Roseburia. The sequence goes on along the minus strand of CAMFPD010000180.1, from coordinate 4,241 downwards.
TGATTGTATGCTTAATTGCACTGCTGGCAACTGCAAAATTAACCATATCCATTGGCTCGTAGTCGTGCATCATGGCATAAATCAACCCAGATGCAAAAGCATCACCACCACCGACACGGTCTAAAATATTAAATGTGAACATCTTGCTCTCATAGGTTTTTCCATCATACCACAGGAAAGCCTTCAGGCTGTTTTCACTTCCGCTGTGGGCATAGCGGACATGGCGCGCTATACACTTTATATTAGGATATTGCTTCACAAAAGCTTCAAAAATATCAGCTTCCTGCTCGTAGCTTAAATGAAGAGGAACTCCATCCTTCACATCCCCTTCCTCTGGCTTTGCAGGATTCTTGTACAAATGATATGGTTCGATTCCTATGAGCACATCTACATATGGCAGACATTGTGTACAGAAATCCCTCGCTTCCTCCCAAGTCCAGAGAGTACTTCGGAAATTACCATCGAAGCTTACTGTTATTCCAAGCTCCTTGGCAGTTACCAGCGCATCCATTATGAGTTTTCTACAATTTGGAGCAAGAGCTGGTGTAATTCCGCTCAAATGCAGCCATGTAAAGCCTGAGAGCAGTTCTTTCAAATCAATCTTTGAAAAATCATATTCAGTTATTGCACTATGCTTTCTATCATAAATTACCTTACTTGGTCTGATTCCAAATCCTGCCTCCAGATAATAGCTTCCCAATCTATGGGTTGGTGTCTCCTCCGGAGTCGACAAAATAACAGGTGCACAATGTACATCGTTTGAACGAAGCATCCTCACTGCACTTTTTCCGATACTGTTATTGGGAACAACAGTAAAAAATGTAGAATCTACTCCAAGGTTTGCAAGGGCTAATGCAATGTTTGCCTCCGCTCCACCATAGCTTGCTTCAAATGCATGAGTCATACGAATCTTTTCATAGTTAGGCGGTGTAAGACGAAGCATTATCTCACCAATTGTAATAAATTTGTTATCCATAAAATCCCTCCATTTTTGCTTTCGTTCATGTTCCATATTCGTCACTGGTTAATGTGCAAGCCTATTTACTCGCTTGCACTAATTTTATCACTTGCCTCCTGCATACGCACTGAATCTACGTAAAAATTTATATAAATTTCCTAAATTACCTTGTACTCAAGCCACTTGCCATTCTTAAACCTTAACACGAACATCGTGCACCTGAAAATCCAGTCAAATACCATAGCTATCCACACTCCTATTGCTCCCCAGTCAAGACCAATTCCCAATATAACACTAAAAATGATTCGGAATATAAACATAGAAAATATGGATACAAACATACAATACTTTACGTCTCCAGCTGCACGAAGGGCATTTGGCAGCGTAAATGATGTGGGCCACATAAAAATCGCCATTCCATCATGTATCATGACCAAAATATATGCATACCGATATGCCTCCTCAGACAATGCAAACATTTTCAATAAAATTGGCAACGCAGCTAAAATAATCACATTGATTACAGTCGTTATTAAATATGTAATCTTCCACAGTTTTTTAGTATAGTACACTGCCTGTTCTTTATCTCCAGCTCCCATACATTGTCCAACAACGGTAATCATAGCAAGATTCATTGCCTGTCCTGCAATGCATCCCATAGCATCCAGTGTATTTGCCACTGCATTCGCCGCAATCTGAGCAGTTCCAAACAGCGCGATAATACTTACTACAAGAACTCTTCCCATCTGGAAAATTCCATTCTCAACACCACTTGGAATAGCAATATGAAGAATCCTATGCACCATATTCTTCTCCCATGAAATAAGCTCTCTGCAATTTACACTAACTTCATTTTCCTTTTTCGTTGACAGTACAAGAATCACTATGGCACCTAGTGTTCTCGCCGCAAAGGTAGAAAGTGCAGCTCCTGCGGCTCCCATATTAAGACCAAAAATCAAAACAGCATTTCCCATGGCATTAAACAAATTCATTCCTATAGAGATTTTCATAGGAAGCTTTGCATTTCCCATGGATCTGAAAATTGCTGCGCAGGCATTAAATACTGCTAAAAATGGATATGACCATGCTGAAATCACAAAATATATACTGGCGCTTTCCATTACATCAGCTTCAATAGAGCCAAACAACAATCTCAAAATAGCTTTATTTCCACATATAGACAAAATCATAAAGCAAACGGCAATTACAACTGACACCGTGATAAGCTGTGTCGCTGCTCTCTTTGCCATGTCCTTATTTCTGCAGCCCAGATACTGAGATATAACAACAGCACCCCCTGTTGCAACTGCCGCAAATATATTAATCAACAGATTGTTAATCATATCCACCAGAGAAACTCCTGACATGGCAGCTTCCCCTGCATAAGAAATCATAACAGTATCCACCATTCCAACTGTAATAGCTAGAACCTGTTCTATAATAAGTGGATAGATTAGCCTTCTTAAATCAACAGAACTGAACATCGTTCCCTGTATTTTGTTGTGGCTTCTGTCAAAAATACTACACTTCATAAACCATACACTTTCATATAATAAATTATTCCACAAACAAAAGTATTAACACTGTCCTTTATATATTTTTCCCTGGAAGTGCTGTGCCTTGCAGTTCTGCTGTTCTAAGACCAATTGACACCTTTACCATCTGTGGTGTTACCTTGGTCATATAAATCCTGGAAAAAGAAGTCAAATCTTCCTCTAAATCTCCATGATAGATAAAGTCTTTCTCTGACAATCCTGGATTCCACTTAGGTGAGCCCTACAATACCATGAAAAATACTGCAGCTATAACAAATGTAATAATACCGACCGCAACTCCAAGAAGTATCTTCTGGTATGGACGTTTGCCCTCTTCCCTTGCTTTTGCAATTTCATCCAGACCTGTTCCTTCCATAAAAGCGATTATTTCTCTATAAGTCTGAACATCAAACTGCTTTTTCTTCTTCTCTACAATGAATGAGACATAAATTGTTGCAGCCATGAACACACCCCAGATTGCCATTCCTATATAGCCCAAGAAATGGGTGAGTGGAATTGGTGTAACCACCGCAACAAATAGCATAACTGCAAATACCTGACTTAACTTCTCAAATGCCTTCTTGTCTTCACTTCTTACTTCCTGTTTCATAATTTCAACATCTCCTTTGATTAGATTATCAATTGAGGTATGAAACACTTCACTCAAGAGGACAAGACTATTCACATCTGGATAACTTTTATCATTCTCCCAATTTGATATTGTCTGCCTTGATACATATACTTTATCAGCTAACGCATCTTGAGATAATGATAATTCATTACGATATTTCTTTATCTGACTTCCAAGTTCCATATCACAACCTCCTTTCATGGTCACTCTACTCTAATCTGATGTTTTCGTCTATCAAAAGGGCTTTACATTAGCTGTTTTGGCATAAATTTAAGGATGTCAAAAAGGTTTTACATACCATATCATCAGTAAAAGTAATTACTATTACACTGTATGCCAAATTGCGAATAAAATCAATTAAAAGACATATTGTCGAAGTGTTGGAATTTGTTACTCCGATAGAAAGTCCTACGGTTCCAAGAGACGATGCAAATTCAAAAGACCCCTGAACCAAAGTACAACCAGAGAAAAAGGTTAAAAGTACTGTACCAAATATGTAAATCAATACATAACATCCTGCATAAGTTGATGCCTCCTCTATCTGTTCATTCTCTAACAGTTCTTTTTCTGTTGCCTTGTGATAATAGGTAAGTAGGACAGCTCTGTCCGGCACCATCTTTTTTCGTATATTCCTAACAAGGTTCTTCAGTAAAATACACACACGTGCCAGTTTAATTCCACCTGCAGTGGAGCCTAAGCCTCCACCAATTATCATAAGAAGAATCATGACTGCGAGAGCACTCTCTGACCAGTCATTGTAACTACAGGTTGCATATCCTGTTGTGGACAATGCAGAAAATGCATTGAATATGGATAGACGTAGTCCTTCTCCTATCGTTTTTCCTCCTGCCACCAGAAATACCGATAGAATAGGGATAGTAATTAAAATAAGCCCTCCTAAAAAACGCATTTCACTTGACTTGCAAAAATCCCTGATTCTACCCTTAAACAGCAGAAGAAGCAATGAAAAATTTGTTGTACCAATTAACAGGAAGAAGCCATACATAGTTCCAATTACCTTTGCCGTTTTTCCCGAGAGGTGATTAACCGTTTTTTAACACAGGAGTTTCCCTGTCCTTCAGTGCATCCTCATCCGAGGATAAGCGTGTGGTCATGT
>CAMFPD010000179.1 GCA_945971355.1 uncultured Lachnobacterium sp. | reverse complement strand
CGGGGAAAAATGTCTCGTCATCCCTATGAAGGAAAACGAGAATGCTACCATCAACGGTGTAAACACTTCCGTGTAACTGCACTTGCATTAGAGGGCGCTTTTCGCCCTCTTTTTTCTTGCCCTTTGGGACATTCAATTAATAAAATGACACATACTCTTTCGCAGAAAAACTTGCCATAAAGCCAAGATTTGTGGATGTCATATTTTGCCTTCTTCGATAGAAGCATGTTCTTCAAACGTTTGACAGCGTTCCCAAATTGTACTCCCCACACGGACAAAAGTTTAGGGACCATTCGTGTCAGTCTTGGAGCCTTAACGAAGGAAAAGTGGGGCGCAGGGAGAACTTTGTTTGAGAGCGCTTTTTACTCTTTCCTATTCGAAAAAAGCGCTCGAGTTGTTCGGAAGCGCCCCTAATATCTACTTCCTGAGTAAGGCTCCTTAGACTGACTAGGATGGTCAGCTAATTTGTCCATGTGGGTGAGGACAACTTTAGGTGCACTGTCAAATCGGTTGAAGTACAGCTTCCCTGAAGACACAATGCAGTATCTAACAAATCTAAGAGATTTACTCTACGGTTTCTGCCACCATAATGTGTACGCTATGTGACGAGAGGAATACCCTATGGACAACAAAAGAACCATGCATACAGTTTTTAGTCTGTAGTCATGGTTCCAGAAAGGTCATTTATTTGCGTTTTGTCGATTTTGGGGCAGCTTTCTTGGAAGCCTTCTTGGCAGCCATCTTTGCAGTTTTCCTGGCAACTGGCTTACCAGTCTTTTTCCAGCGCTGCTTCTTGGCAGGCTCTCCGTTTGCATCAAGGACCGTGCCCTCAGGAACCCCCGCTTTTCTAGCCTCACGCTCTGCTTTTTTCTGAGCTTTCTTCTGCTCCTGTTCTGCTGCTAATGCAGCTCTTGTCTCATCATCAAGAACAAGTGAATCAATTAGATTCCAGATTTCATCCTTTCCTTCCTTCGTCTCTGCTGAGAAAGGAATTACTATGGTATCCGGCTCCACATTGAGTGTTTTCTCTATCATCCAAATATGTTCATTAATTTTGCCCTTTTTTATCTTATCTGCCTTTGTAGCAATGATAATAGGTGCAAATCCCTGATTGACCATCCACTCATACATCATTATATCATTTTCTGACGGCTCATGTCTGATATCAATCAACAGGAAAACTGCTTTTAGCATCTTTGACTCATGGAGATAATTTTCAATCATCTGTCCCCATTTCGCTTTTATCTCTATGTTTGCTCTGGCATATCCATACCCTGGAAGGTCTACAAGATATGCCAAATCATTTACATTGTAGAAATTGATTGTCTGTGTTTTTCCCGGCTGTGAAGAAGTTCTTGCCAGTGAGTTTCTATTTAAAAGTGCATTTATCAAGCTGGACTTTCCAACGTTTGATTTTCCGGCAAATGCTACTTCATAATGCTCATTGTCTGGAATGGTGCTGGTTATACCACACACTGTCTCCAAATTTACATTTTTAATTACCATATTAATTCCTTTCTTCTTACAGCCAAGATAAGTCCTTGCTATAACATAATATCCAACACATAAATCAGTTAATTATAGTGTTCACATACTTTCGTTGTCTTTACACCAGCGCAACCTTCAACACTTCATCCATAACAGATACTGGCACAATATCAAGTCCTTCCAGAATCTCCTCTGAGATATCCTCCAGATCCTTCACATTATCCTTTGGAATACATACTCTCTTTGCCCCGGCATTTTTGGCAGCCAAAAGCTTTTCCTTTAACCCGCCAATCGGCAACACTCTTCCCCGAAGAGTAACCTCACCTGTCATAGCTACATCTGCGTGAACCGGCTTTTCTGCCACTGCCGACAAAATAGCTGTGGACATTGTGATTCCTGCTGATGGTCCATCCTTTGGAACTGCCCCCTCTGGAATATGTATATGTATATCATGCTTCTCGAAATAATCCGAAGGGATATCATACTTTTCGCTTACCGACCTAACATATGTGAGGGCTGCTGATGCAGACTCCTTCATAACATCTCCAAGCTTGCCAGTGAGCTTAAGTTCTCCCTTTCCTGGCATTACGTTTACCTCTACCTCAAGGGTCACTCCGCCAACACTGGTCCATGCCAGTCCTCTGACAATTCCCACTTCGTCCTTATCACATATCTTCTCAGCTGAATACTTCTCCTGTCCCAGATACTTTGTAAGGTTGTTTTTATTTACTCTTATTGCTTCCTGCTTGCTCTGATATATTTCTCTGGCAGATTTTCTACAAATATTACCAAGCTTTCTCTCAAGTCCTCGGACTCCTGCTTCCTTGGTATAACCACTTATTATCATCTGAAGTGCCTTATCAGTGATGGAAAGCTGACCTGGCTTAATTCCATTTTTCTCCATCTGTTTCTTCACCAGATGTTCCTTGGCTATATGGAACTTTTCATTTTCCGTATAACTGGTCACCTCAATAATCTCCATACGATCATAAAGTGGCTTAGGAATACTTGATGCGTCATTTGCTGTTGCAATAAAGAGTACCTCTGACAAATCCACAGGAACTTCTACATAATGATCTCTGAATTTAGAGTTCTGCTCACTATCCAAAACTTCAAGAAGCGCTGCAGATGGATCACCCTTATAATCATTGCTCATCTTGTCAATTTCGTCCAAAAGCATAAGTGGATTGCCTACACCTGCCTGCTTTAATCCATTGACAATTCTTCCTGGCATAGCTCCTACATATGTTTTTCTATGCCCACGAATCTCAGCCTCATCTCTCACTCCGCCAAGGCATATTCTCACATATTCCTTGCCAAGGGCCTCGGCTACTGATTTTGCAATACTTGTCTTACCTGTTCCCGGTGGTCCTACCAGACAAACAATTGGGCTGTCTCCCTTGTTTGTCAAATTGCGAACTGCAAGGAACTCCATCATTCTCTCCTTGACATCCTTGAGACCGTAATGATCACGATTCAGCACGGCTTCCGCCTGGTCAAGGTCAGTGTTATCCACTGATTTTTTATTCCAAGGCAATTCAAGAAGAGTCTCTATATACCCTCTGCTTACAGCACTCTCTGATGAACTGCCACTTAAATTCTTAAATCTGTCTATCTCTTTTTTTATTTTGGCTTTTACTTCCTCTGGTGCATCAAGCTCCTTTAGTGATGTCTCATAAGCCTCCGCATCACTTTGGGAATTATCACCAAGCTCTTCGCGTATTACAGCCATCTGCTCACGGAGAACATAGTCCTTCTGGTTTTTCTCAACCTTTGCCTTCACCTTGCGCTGCAGATCATTTTTCACTGCAGTAATCTCTATCTCAGACAGAAGAATTGACATCAAAACCTCATATCGTACTTCTAAGGAAACGGCTTCCAAAACCTTCTGCTTCTCGGAATACTTAATTGGCATATTGTTTGCCACGTAATCCATAAGCTTATCCAGATCATCGTTTCTTGTAACCTGGTTTATTATCTCCTTGCTAAGCTTTCCATTTATTCTGGAGTAATTCACAAAAGTCTCCTGAATTCCTGCAAGCATAGCTTTCTTTTCCTGCTCAGGAAGCTCCTCTGGCTTACCACATGTAACTATCTCCGCTTCCAAGAATTCTGATTCAGAGGTAAACTTCAAAAGCTCAGCTCTATCGTGTCCCTCAACAAGAATTCTCACTATATCATTTTGTAATTTAATTACCTGCTTGATTTCAGCAATCACTCCGATTTTAAACAGGTCATCAACACCCGGACTGTTCTGTTCCACATTCTTTTGAGTCACGAGAAAAATTCTTTCCTCATCTCTCATAGCCTCCTCAACAGCCTTGATTGATATCTCCCTGCTGATATCAAAGTGTGCAATCATCCCTGGAAGAATTGTCATTCCTCTCAGGGCAACTGCAGGTAATATCATTGCGATATTTTCCACTTATTTCTCCCATACCAGTGTATTAATACACTAGTCCTTCCTTGCTATTTCACCTACGAAGCAAGCTCTGTCTTATCTGTACTTTTATCCTCTATGGAAAGAGTTTTCTCATCATCTAATGCAAGATTTTTCTCAACAGTTTCCTTGTCAATTACACATCTGGTAATGCTCTCATCTGATGGAATCTCATACATAAGATCAAGCATAACATTTTCCATAATTGCACGAAGACCTCTGGCTCCTGTTTTTCTCTCCAATGCTTTATCAGCAATAGTCTCAACTGCATCGTCAGAAAATTCAAGGCCAACTCCATCAAGTTCAAACAGCTTTGTATACTGTTTAACAAGTGAATTCTTTGGCTCTCTGAGGATTCTGATAAGTGCATCCCTGTCAAGCATATCAAGAGATACTGTAATTGGCACACGACCGATAAACTCAGGGATAAGGCCAAACTTTACAAAGTCCTGTGGAAGTGCGTGCTTGAATGCCTCTCCCACATTTACATCTGATTTGCCCTTCACTTCTGAATTAAATCCAATTGAAGATGTATCCATACGGCTCTCAACAATCTTTTCAAGACCATCAAAAGCTCCTCCACAAATGAACAAAATATTAGTAGTGTCAATTGGAATAAGCTCCTGCTGTGGATGCTTTCTGCCTCCCTGAGGTGGAACAGAAGCCACTGTACCCTCAAGTATCTTTAAGAGTGCCTGCTGAACACCCTCACCTGAAACATCTCTTGTGATAGAAACATTCTCTGACTTCTTTGTAATTTTATCAATCTCATCGATATAAATAATTC
>CAMFPD010000178.1 GCA_945971355.1 uncultured Lachnobacterium sp. | reverse complement strand
TAATGAAAATGACAGGACAATGCTTAGCTTTGTAGGTCATCCGTATCTGATGGAAAACTGTAATCCCACAATGGAGGATGTTCCAGCGAAGAGATGTAGGAAGGTAGAGGAGGCATTGAGGGAGATACTTGATGAAATGAAGCAGTAGTCCAAGAGAATTGTAAAAAGTCTGTCAGGAATTCAAATTAGACGATAAGTGAATATGATTTAAAATTGAGAGTGTAATCATGTTAGGTATTCCTTTGAAAAACGCAATCAAAACACAGATATTTGTTTGAAAAACGCAATTAGTTATAGATTATTCGTTTGAAAAATGTTAATATAGCAGTGGAGGTACTGCAAATGGAAAGAGCGAATATAAAGAAGCTAATTAATTGGAAAAATAAAAAAAATAGAAAACCTCTACTTGTTACTGGGGTACGTCAATGTGGGAAGACATATTTGCTTGAAGAATTCGGGAAAAGAGAATTTTCAGAAGTAGCATATTTTAACTTTGATGGTAATGAGGGATTAAAATCCCTTTTTGAATATGATTTTAATGTCGAAAGAATTATTGATGAGCTGAGTAGCATTGTACTTGGTAAAAAAATTATTCCAGGTAAAACATTAGTGATATTTGATGAAATCCAGGCTTGTCCAAGAGCAATAACTTCATTAAAGTATTTTTGTGAAAATATGCAAGACCTTCATGTTATTGCGGCAGGTTCTTTGTTGGGAGTGGCGCTTAGAACAGAGGGAATTAGCTTTCCTGTTGGAAAAGTAGATCGTCTTGAAATGTATCCGATGAACTTTGAAGAATTTGTTATTGCTGATGGAGGAAAAAAGTATCTGGATGGAATAAGAAAAATTCCTTTAGATTCTGAAATATCATCATTATTGACGATTCCATTAGAAAAATATCTAAAAAACTATTATATTGTTGGTGGAATGCCAGAAGCGGTTCAGGTATGGGTTGATACTCATGATTATAAGGAAGTTGAGGCTGTACAAGACAGAATATTAAAGGATTATGCTGATGATTTTAGCAAGTACACAACACCTGATACCTCAACTAAAATCCACCTTATTTGGAATTCAATTCCTGCTCAGATTGCAAAAGAAAATAATAAATTTATTTTTTCCCATGTAAAAGCAGGCGCGAGGGCAAAAGATTTGGAAGATGCTTTATCATGGTTGGTAAATGCAGGAATTGCGCATAAATTACATTTAGTGAGTACCCCTGAGCTTCCGTTATCGGGAATGGCAGATTACACATATTTTAAGGTGTACATGTCGGATGTGGGGTTATTAAGACGAAAAGCTAAAATTAATTATAGAACAATATTGAGTGGAGATAGTTCATACATCACATTTAAAGGCGCGCTTACTGAGAATTATGTGTTTACCCAATTGCTTAGTTTAGGAATTGAATCATATTTCTGGAGATCAAAGGCTGAAGCCGAAATAGATTTTATTACTGATTATGAAGGCGTGTTGGTTCCAGTAGAAGTAAAATCAGCAGATAATACAAAGGCAAAGAGCCTTCATATATTCTGTAATAGATTCAATCCTAGAATGTCAATAAAGACATCTTTAAAAAATGTTGGAGACAACATGGATGGCGAAACCCATGTATGGAGTATTCCACTATATTGTTTATTTAGGTACAAGGAATATCTAGCGCATGAAATGGGCTGGGATGAAATATAAATCAGACTTGGTTCTTATTTCAAGGGATGAATGCAACACTTATAGAGGTGTTGCATTTTCTTTTTCAAATCTAGTGGAGAATACGCAAATATATCTATGCGTATAATTTAAGTTATATTTGCAAATAATACAAAAATGTTATATATTGTTAATATAAAAGGAATCCCATAAGTTATGTACTGTAACTTACTGGAACGCAAAATTATTACGCTATATTAAGCTTATTAAGAACGGAGAAAAAACATGAACGGCATACAGAATCCTAAAACAGATAACGAAAAATTCATAGAACTCATGGAACGCTTGCCAGAGTTCACACATAATTATTTCTATTATGGAGCTTCTAACAAAGCGATACTGACAAAGTTATCATATGCCAGGGATATTCTGTATTTTTTTCAGTATGCAGTAAGCAATTACAAGTATTTTCCCGAGAAAAATGTAAAGGATCTGACAATAGATGATATCAAGCAGATTAAGCCATTAGATATTGATAGATTTGTTACATGGATGGACGATCAGAATTTATCTGAAAAAACCAGAGCCAGGCGTAAAACATCTGTATCTGTGTTATTTAATTATCTGATAAACACAGAACAAAAGCTAGAATTTAACCCAGTTTCAGGGGCACAAAAGGTTGAGGTGTCACAGAGTGAATTTGTAACATATTTGAATAGATCTGAGCAGGAACAGCTTTTAAATTGTATACAATCTGGCGTGGGACTTACTCCAAGGCAGTTTATCTATCACGAGAAGTACAAGAAACGTGATTTGGCTATAGTATTTCTGTTTTTGGATACAGGACTTCGAATTTCAGAGCTTCATGGTCTCAATGTCAAGGATGTTGTGATTTTTGAAGATAATTTACGCCCTGAAAATAATGAATGTTATGTGATTACACTTAGAAAAGGTCATAAAAAGGCAAAAACACCATCAAAGGTATTCTTTTCTGATGAGTCAAAAGAATACCTTAGAGATTATCTTGAGTCTAGAGAGATTGTAGGTGAAAAATTCACGGACAACACTCCCCTCTTCACTACTATTGATGGTGATAGGCTGTCTATTCGCGAAATTCAGCAGATGTTGAAAAAATATGTGAAAGCTTCCATTGGGCGAAATGACATCAGCGTACATAAGCTTAGATCAAGCTTTGCCATGGAATTTTATAAATCACAGCACAATATCCTCGTACTTCAGCAGAGAATGGGACACAAATCAATGACAGCCACCAATATATATGCGAGAGCCAGCGAGAAGGAGGATGAAGTAAGAAACTCGAGGAACTGGAGAAACTAATATCATTTGGCCATTTTTCCTTATTGCAATCAATACTCGTCCTTCGTCAGATGACTGAAATTCACCAGAAAACGCACATGTTTATTATTGTTCTTCAAGCTCCTGCAAGGCATTATAGTAGTTTTCCATCCATTCAGCCTGTTTCTGTGCTTTTGCTGACTCTGGATCTTCAGCATCTATGTCCTCTGGCCACTCGTCTCCTTCATCAAGTCCCTGCATGAGTAACCAGTTATCAGGCATTTCAAATTGGAGTATTTCACCTATATCACTTTCCAGGGTGACTAAAACCATAAGAGGCTCACCTGGGAGACGCTCTTCGCATCCATAATCAGCTTCAGAAATTTGTTGTATTGTCCACATATTGTTAGTGCCTCCTTAATTGATGTAATATTGCTAAGCGACTAAATTTGTTGCGCTAAATCATATAAAGAATATTTTTTGCAAAATTGCAACTTTTAATTTCCTGTTTTTCCAATTATTCCGATAATCAACATTATAAATCATTTAGTATTTAGTGCTGGATTTTAATGGAGAGACACGTGAGTTCGAAGCATATGAGGAAGCACAGGAAATCTTAGATGCTACTGAAAATGAGTAATAAGAAAAGGTGTAGAGCTGGCACCTCTACACCTTTTCCTGACTCACATGGAATCATAATATCTTTCCTTAGCTAAGATTATATTACAATCTTTTATTAATAAAATCAAGCATATTATTGAATCGAACATACTTTCGTGTTATTATATATTTGCTGTCGACTCTTTCCAGCAGGAAGGAGGTGGCTCTGTGGAATACATAATATCTTTTCTTATCTCTGTGTTGGCATCTGTAGCTGGCTACTACATTTGCAAATGGTTAGATAGAGATGAATGACAGCACTAGCCTAACGGTGTAGTTCTCCGTAATGAACTTGAGAACCTTGAAACTGGCACTTTCAAGGTTTTTTACATGGAGTTATTGTACCACATAGCGCACTATTTAAAAAGAAAAATTATAGAATACAAATGTGATGTCTAAGTAATAAATTCTAATCATCAATAATATCTTTTTTAGTGATTTAGTGATAAACTCAATACAGTTAGTTTGAAAATGAAGAGGTATAGTCATGAAATACGATGAAATAATTGTTATGAAAAATGGTAAGGAAGCTCATCTTAGAAATGCTGTAGAATCAGATGGTGCAGTGGTAGTTGAAAATTTCAATTTGACACATGAAGAAACCGATTATTTGCTTACATATCCAGAGGAGAACAGCATGGATGCAAAACAGGAAGGAGAGTTTTTGCAGAAAAAGGCTGACAGCGATAATGAAATAGAGATTATTGCATTAGTGGATGGAAAAGTTGTTGGAACAGCCGGAATTGATGCTATTGGAACAAAATACAAATTAAAACACAGAGCTGAATTTGGAATAAGCGTAGCAAAGGAATACTGGGGACTTGGACTTGGAACAGCTCTGACGAATGCTTGTATAAAATGCGCAAAAGAGGCGGGGTATGAACAGCTAGAACTAGATGCCGTAGCAGACAATAAAAAGGCTATTTCATTATATGAAAAAGCTGGTTTTGTAGAATTTGGAAGAAACCCTAAAGGGTTCAAATCCAAATTCAGTGGCTATCAGGAGCTGGTGTATATGAGGTTAGAACTATAGGGACACTAATTTATTTCTGGATATACGCATTAATTTTCTCTGGACTATCCAGCCTAAGTACAATAATTGTTCCCTGAATCATATAGTTGATTACATCCTTAGTGATTTCTTCCTCG
>CAMFPD010000177.1 GCA_945971355.1 uncultured Lachnobacterium sp. | reverse complement strand
GATATGATGCAGGCAATACCCTTTTTAATGGAAAATATAAACGAAGCAAAACGCAACGGAATATCTTTTTCCAAAGATGAAGTCACTACTATTTGTAATATTTTAGTAAAAGACCTGCCCCCTAAAAATAGAAAGCAGGTCGAAAATCTAATAAAAATGCTGAATTAAAAATCACTTATATCAATAGCTAGTATTTTATCAAGAGGACTCACACAAAATCCTTTACCGTCTGTACCCTCCAGATACTTTTCACCAGCGGTTTCAAAAAGGACATATATCGTCTCGTCTCGAATATCTATTTCCTCTGAGCCTGGTGGCATTTCTATTTCCTTTTCTGGTTTTCCTGGTTCAGAGGATAAATTTATGAGTGAAGAATATATTTTTAAATAAGAGGAACAGTTTCTTCCATATGATGTACTCAAATAAACCTTTCCATTGCTATCAAAAGTCACCCCCTGCACCTTAGAAGGTATTCTGTACTTATTCAGCGCCTCAAGCTCATTAGATTCAGAATTATAATAATAAGCAAACATATTCGACTTCCACAACAGAGTGTGAGTTGCAATCCACAGCCTTCCCCCATAATAGGTAATACAGGAAGGCTTATTTTTAACCTTATAAACGTCTACAACCTCTGTCGCATCCACAAATTCTTTAGGATTCTCAGTTGCCATCAATTGTATAAAATCGTAGGATATTCTTTCTACTGAATTATTGTTAGAATTACATACCCACACATTTTCCCCATCATATGTTATTCCTCCCAAATGACTAAGCGAATCCATGCCCAATGTAAGCAGGAACTCACCCGTGGTTATATCAAAAACCATGAGTTCTCCCATACAATCCTCTTCCTCGGAATAGGAGGTAATTAGCACATAATCCTCTGTTATGCATATTCCCTGTGGACATTGTGATTCACTAAAAATATAGTTGTTTAGGAAATCAGCCTCCTTAGTCTGCGGCATTCCGGGAATATTAATATCTTCTATAAAAGAATAATTGCAGTCTTTAAGTAAAACCACATTAGGGTCTAAGCGTTCACTGGATGAATACTCATAGTTTTCTACGTTGTACACATTGTTTACTTTTCGCATCCATTTAGCATAAACAGTAATCGCTTTACCATCCTGACCAACAATATCCGTAATTTTATATTTAAACTTCGGGTCCAAATACCACCCCTGAAAGTAATATCCAAATTTATGTGGAATTCCTAATCTCATTTTCTGACCAGGCTCCAGCTTTTCTATATTTTCACTATTATTTGCTCCGCCATCCAATACATATACAATGTATGATCCCCCTTCCTTTGCCGAAAGTTCATCATACATCTGCGTTATAGGAACAGAAAAACCCAAAGAGAGCGCACTGCTCTCTTCGGGTATCTGTGCATAGAATTTCTCTATTTTTAAGCTTATAAGAACAGATAATACAATAACACACGCATATAAAATTCCAGTCGTTCTATTCTTCAATTTCCACAAGCTTGTTTTTCCTCTCTTCTATTTCTTTTGCTGCCACATCTTCAGGTGCCTGCTCATATCTTGCAAATTCATAAGAGAAGGTTCCGCTTCCACTTGTCATCGAGCGAAGCTGAGTATTATATCCATACAATTCAAGATATGGTATATCAGCAACAATCTCCTGATAACCATTGTCCATAGGATTCATTCCCATCACTCTGCCACGTCTCTTATTCAAGTCTCCCATTATATCTCCAGTATACTCATCCGGAACAACAACCTTTAGGCTGGCTATCGGCTCCAGTAAAACTGGTGAGGCATCCATAAATCCCTTCTTAAATGCCTGCATTGCTGCAACCTTGAATGCCATCTCTGATGAATCAACAGGGTGATATGAGCCATCATACAATACAGCCTTCACTCCTGTAACAGGGTAAGCAGCCATAGGTCCTTTCTTAACTGACTCTGATATACCTTTCTCTACTGCCGGGAAGAAGTTCTTCGGAACAGCACCTCCTACAACGCACTGCTCAAATACATATGGAGTATCCAAATCCCCTGATGGCTCGAAGGTCATCTTTACATGACCATACTGACCATGTCCACCAGACTGTTTTTTGTACTTGTACTCTACATCAGCTTTCTTTCTCAAGGTCTCTTTGAAAGCAACCTTTGGTCTCTTAAGCTCAATATCAACTTTGTATTTCTCTAAAAGAGTACTAACAACAACATCAAGATGCTGATCTCCCATTCCGTATAATAATGTCTGACCATTTTCAGAATCATTTACATGATTCAGTGTCAAATCCTCCATCAAAAGCTTCTGCAATGCCTGAGAAATCTTATCCTCATCACCTTTGTTTTTTGCCTTATAACGCATAGAAACATATGGCTTTGAAATTGCTGCTCGTATGTATGCAATAGGAGTATTCCTTGTAGATAAAGAATCTGTGGTAAGTGTCTTCTGCAATTTTGCAAGTGCTCCAATATCACCTGCATGAAGCTCATTAACTTCCTCTACCTTATTGCCTCTAATAACATATAAATGGCCAAGCTTCTCATCAAAATCCCTATGATAATTATACAATGTATCATCAGGCTTAAGTACACCGGAATTAACTTTAATCAAAGAGTATTTTCCAATGTATGGATCAACGATTGACTTGAATACATATGCTGATTTAGCCTTAGAGAAATCGTAGTTTGCTGGATAAACCTCATTAGTCTTGGTATTAATACCAGCACATTCTCTCTTATCAGGACTTGGGAAGTACTTAACTATATCAGCCATAAGTGTGTACATTCCACGTGCAAGAACATTCGAGCCCATCAGAACCGGCACTATGGAACCGTCAATTACATTAACACGAAGCGCCTGACGTATCTCGTCCTCCGAAAATTCATCCCCATTAAAATATCTGTCCATAAACTCTTCACTGGTCTCTGCTACTGCCTCCAGTAAAGCCTCTCTACAGATTCCAAGATTCTCCTGCGAATAATCAGGAACATCAAACTTATCTACCTCACCCTTATCATTCCATCTCTTTGCCTTCTGCTGAACAACGTTTACATATCCAACAAACTGTCCATCATCTCTGATTGGCAGATGGAATGGAGCAATTTTCTTTCCGTACAATGCCTGCAAATCCTCAACAACCTGTCTGTAGCTTGCATTGTCGATGTCCATCTCAGTAACAAAAATCATTCTAGGCAAATTGTATTTTTCACAAATCTCCCATGCACGTTTTGTGCCAGTTTCAATTCCAGCCTTTCCTGAAACCACAATGATTGCCGCATCCGCAACTGAAACAGCTTCCTCAACTTCCCCCACAAAATCAAAAAATCCAGGAGTGTCCAAAATGTTTATCTTTACGTCATTCCACAGAATAGGTACAACTGATGTATGAATAGAAAACTGACGTTTTACTTCTTCTTTATCATAATCACTGATAGTATTTCCATCTGTGACTGTGCCCATGCGTGTCGTCAGACCTGAAAGGTAGGCCATAGCTTCTGTCAATGATGTCTTTCCGCTGCCACCATGGCCAAGCAGAACAACATTTCGGATTTTGTCCGTGGTAAAAACATTCATATAAGTACCTCCCAACAATATATTATATGGTTATATTGTACTAATATTGTTTTGTTTTTACAATAGTTTTATGCAAAATTACCTTAAATATTCAACATTTTACTTTTTCACTTTAAATTCCTAAAGAGATTTAATATAATATATTCAGAGTACACACTTGTTATTTGAGGCAAAATAATGCAAAATTATCAAGTGAAAAGTTTGAGTAATATATTACTTGGAGGATAACATGGACTTTAATAAAGTAGGTTTTATAGGACTAGGCTTAATTGGAGGTTCTATCGCCAAAAAAATTAAAATAAATTTACCTGACACAAAAATATATGCCACAGCAGGTCATTCAAGCACAATAGCTTTGGCTCACGATATGGAAATTTGTGAAAATGAATCACCATTAAACTTAAAAGACTTCCATGACTGCGACTTAATTTTTTTATGTGCACCAGTACATAAAAATATAGAGTATCTCACAGAGCTTAAGGATGTAATCAAAAAAAGCTGTATCATCACCGATGTTGGAAGCACAAAAACTGAAATTCATGAAACAGTTATAAAGCTTGGAATGGAAGAAAACTTCATTGGTGGGCATCCTATGACTGGATCAGAAAAGACAGGATTAGCCTACGCCACTGAAAGGTTATTTGAGAACACTTACTACATAATCACTCCAACCTCTAAAACAAATGATGAAACAGTTTTAGAATTCAAGGACTTTGTTTCTTCCCTGGGTGCTCTTCCACTTGTTTTAGATTACAATGAGCACGATCATGCCACCGCCGCAATCAGTCATTTGCCACACATGATTGCCTACTCTCTTGTCAATATGGTTAGTGATATTGATTCAGAAAATGAAACTATGAAAACTATCGCGGCCGGCAGCTTCAGAGATGTCACAAGAATAGCTGCTTCATCTCCGATTATGTGGCAGAATATCTGTTCATCTAACAGAGAGCAGATTCTTAATCTCATGGATAAGTACATGGATTATTTCAATGGATTAAGAAAATATGTGGCAGAGAATGATAAGGATGCATTGCTTAAGTATTTTGGAGATGCCAAGGAGTACAGAGATTCTCTCTTTATTCCGGGGAATAAGATTAAGGACGAGTTCTTTGAGATATACGTTGACATTCCAGATGAAGCTGGTGTTATCGCTATTGTTGCAAGCTTACTTGCCTCTCAGAATATCAGCATCAAAAATATCGGAATTGTAAACAATAGAGAGTTTGACCAGGG
>CAMFPD010000176.1 GCA_945971355.1 uncultured Lachnobacterium sp. | reverse complement strand
ACATATCCTCTATTTTCGACAAAATAAATATACTTGTATGCATTATAGCATTATAGTGCCGAAGTAGAAAAGGAGAAATTACTTCATTTAATTAATACATTTCCCACAAATAAATTCAAAGTAGCGCTATTTTATAAAGCAAATGCCGAAAACCCGTATAAAAATACAGGCTTTCGGCACTCCTTGGTTCTTTGTGCTAATTATAGCCATTTCCTTTTCGATTCTACCAGGTACGTCCTGACATCATTCTGAACTGTGCAACTGTTGGTGTATGTGAATTAAGACCTCCATCACAGGTAAGCACCTGTCCATTCATATAGTCTGACTCATCACTGGCAAGGTAAACACATAAATGTCCAATATCCTCCGGATTTCCATAGCGCTTACCAAGAATATTAGAATGGAAAATCTCCTTAAGTGCATCTGGAATTCTCTTCTCATTCTGTGGTGTCACAATAAGACCTGGACGAACACAATTGCAACGGACTCCGCTTGGTCCATACATGCATGCAACGTATTCTGTAAGCTTGTCAACTCCAGACTTTGCGCAAGCATAGGCTATCGTTCCAAGATCTCCTCCTGCACTGGCCATGGAACCGATATTGATTATACTTCCACCCTTTTCATTCCTAAGAAGGAATGGTAATACTTCCTTTATCATGTTAAAGGTTCCACCTAAGTCTGTAGCAACTACCGCATTGAATTCCTCAAGGGATATCTCATCTACACGTCCATCCTTCATCCCCATTCCGGCAGCGTTATTGATTAACACATCAATACGTCCATATTTCTCTGCCACATCAGTAATAAGAGCATGCATTGACTCTTTATCAGTTAAATCAAATGCGTGGAACCATGCGTTTCCACCTTCTGCTGCGATTTCGTCCACTACCTTCTGTCCCCTCTCCACATTACGTCCGGTAACGACGACCTGAGCCGCCTCCTTTGCACAAAGTTTTGCAATGCCAATACCAATTCCACTTGTTGATCCAGTTACGATTACAACTTTGTCTTTTAATCGATCCATAATTATACCTCCCAATAATATATGTTAAACGATATATATTGATAATATACTAAAAATGCATTTTTTTCAAGCCGACCTTGTGTAAATTGCACAATCAATACCTTTTATAACTTTGCAATACTTTTTCAATCTTCTTATTTTGCTTGGCAACATTTACTCTAATAATGTTTTAAATTAGGAATAATATGAAAATGACAGGCAATCATAAAAAGAGTCCCAGAACATACTGTCCTGGGACTCTTTCATTGGTTTATTTTTTAGGAATTACTTCTTCTTTTTCTTGATTTTGTTAAGTTTTGCATTGAGGTCAAGGAGTTGCTCTTTGGTAATGTCCATATTCATCATACCACTTGCCATATTGATAGCACGCAAAAGTGTAAAGCCGTTCATCATCTGCATCATGTTATCGTTCAGTTCAAAACCTGCAGCCTCAGTTTTACCACTCTTGCCATTCTTCATGGACTTCATCATATTGCCCATAACACCCATCATCAAGAGCTTGCCCCTGGTGGTAGCCATAATGTCTCCGATGGTATCGTTGATAGACAGATAACCATCAATCTCTGTAATGTCAAACCAGTTAAGGATTGCTCCTACCTCTTTCAAAAGATAGTCCTGGTTAGGCTCATCCACCTTCTTTATAGTGCTCTCATCTCTGCAATCCCCTGCCACAGCAACCAAGGTTGATTCTCCGACATTTGGAACCTCAAAGTAGAAGAAATGCTCCGGAGATTCCTGTACTCCAAGGCTCTCCCCATTGACAAAGAGTTCAACTGATGTCTGGTTAGAATATACAGTAACCTTAGTTACTTCCTCCACTCTGTCTACATAGCGCTTGCCACAAATGTGAACAAACGGATCATCAGAAAGCCATGCCTTGTATGCATAGAAAGAATCCTTCTTGTATTTGCGGTCAAAGGTAACAAGTCCCTTATGGTTCTGTCCATTCTCACCACCCTCAGCTCTGGCATCTGCACCAAAGTCAAACATATTCCATACGTGAGTTGCCCACAGATAATCTCTGGTAAATAACTGTTTAATTAACTCTTCATGGTAGTATGCCTGATATTCCTCTGTGTAGTCACCCTGCTTTGGATTAGATGTATGCCAGTTCAATGCCTCACAACCATACTCTGACATACCAACAGGAAGATTCGGATATTTCTTGTGAAAGCCATCCAACCAAGGACCGTTCATAGAAGTATCTCCACCATACCATCCAAAGTAGTGATTCCATGAAACAGTATCCGGAATCTGAATGTATGGATCATCCTGGCTACACATAGACACGATTGCCATAGTAGTCAGTCTAGTCTTATCCATCTTGTGACACAAATCATTCAAATCATTGTGATTCTTCAACAGAGCCGAATCTGTTCTCCCCTGCATAGTAATCTCATTAGACAATCCCCAAACCACAATAGATGGGTGGTTATAGTTCTGTGCTACAAGCTCTGTCATCTGAGAAATAGTGTTGTCATATCCCTTCTCCAAAGGCTGTGAAATAAATGGAATCTCAGCCCAGATTACAAGACCCTTAGCATCGCACAAATCATAGAAATACTGATCATGCTGATAATGTGCCAAACGAATAGTTGTAGCACCAACTTCCATAATCAAATCGATATCTTCCTCATGATGCTCTGGCAAAAGAGCATTACCAATACCCCAGCGATCCTGATGTCTTGATACACCACGAAGTGCATAAGGCTGTCCATTCAAGATAAATCCCTTGTCTGGATGAATTTCAAATGTACGGCAACCAAAGGTTGTCTCCACCTTATCTACCTCTACATCACCATCTTTCATAACGACTACTGCACGATAGAGATATGGATTCTTTCTTCCATGCCAGCGAATAACTTCAGGAATTTCCAATGTCACCAACTTGTCTGCTGCGTCAGCGAAAGCTACAACTGTTCCCTCAGCATCCAAAATCTCATAGTGATATGTTTTACCGTCAGCTTCAGCATTGGCATATACTTCAATCTCAACCTTAGCGCTTTCCTTCTCAGGCATTGCCTCTCCAATGGAAAGCTTTGCCAGCTCTGGTGTAACCTTGATACCTGGAGCTCCGTAGTAGTCCAAATCAAAGTGTGCCGCATCAACACCAATAGCATACACATTACGATACATACCACCATAGAATGTAAAGTCAGCCATCTGTGGGTATACATGGTCATTAGCTGCGTTATCTACTGCTACAACAATCTCATTATCATCTGCAAGTACTTCTGTGATATCCACTCTCCATGTAGAATATCCACCATCGTGAGAAGCTAATTCTTTTCCGTTCACTGTGACAGTTGCAGAGGAGTTGGTTCCTCTAAACTCTAGATATACCCTCTCTCCTGCTGGCAAATCTGCCTTTGCAATCTTCTTCACATAATAACATGTACCACGATAGTAGTCGTTGCCTCCATCTTGTCCATCTACGCTGTTCCAACAATGTGGAATAGTAACTTTCTCTGCCTCTCCGCATCCCGGAGCTTCTTTACTAAATAACCAATCCTGGTTCAAAGAAATCACGTTGCGCATCTTAAAAATCCTCCTAACTAATTCACTTCAATGAAACCTCTTAATTATTATCAATTACTTATTGTGCTTCTCTTTCAAAAGTTCAATGTTCGCATCAACCTGCTTTTTGTGCAATGGATACCAGAACCAGAGAACTGCTGCCAAAAGACCAAATCCTACTGCTGGAATCAGGGTAGAGATATTGTAAATACCACTCAATACGGAATCAGTCTGCACCATTCCCTCTGCAGCCGCCTCTGAGCTGTAACCTATAGCTGTCAAAAGCCATCCTGATAAACCTGCTGCCAATGCCTGTCCTAATTTACGAGCAAATGAGTACAATGCATATACAGAACCATCTTCACGAACACCATTCTTAATTTCAGAGTAATCAATAACATCTGTAATCAATGCCCAACATACCATAGAGAATACTCCAAGGCCTAACCAGCAAAGCATCTGCAAACCACAGTATACCCAAACACTCTCAGGTCGAATTATCCAAAGAACTACCATAACGATAGCTGCAAAAAGATTTGATACTACAGAAACCTCTGCCTTACCAAATTTATTTGCCAATGGCTTTGCAATAACTGCTGCCACAATCATACCTACCATCATCATCATAGTAGATGCAGACTGCGCTGCTGCGTTGTTATAGTAATCTGGGAAGATATATGCTGCCATATTCTGCATTGTAAGCTGAGCCAACAGCATAACAATAGATGCAACAACGATAGAAATCAACGCACGATTCTTCACTGCATTCTTGAGCATCTGTCCAACAGATGTTCCCTTGCCCTCCTGTGTGCTCTCTACAACTACACGCTCTGTTACTAGCTTGTAGCAAAGCAAGTAGCAAACAATAGCAAGAATAGAGAAAATACCTGCTGCCAAAGTAACCTTAGTTCCAATTAATGTCTCTTTTCCGTCAATCTTCTCATATGCAATAAGAGGCAGTCCCACACCAATTACCATACCTGCAAGCATTCCACCCATAGTACGGAAAGTAGAAAGTGACTGACGATCTCCTGCATCAGCAGAGATAGCAGATGCCATAGAACCATAAGGAATATTGATACCTGTATAAGTGAATGAACCCCATAACAAGTATGTAATAGCAAGGTATACAATCTTAACACCGGTAGGAAGTCCTGACAAACCGCTCTGATACATCAAGAAAGATGCCAGGGCAACAGGAACACACATACGCAAAATCCAAGGCTTAAACTTACCATTTGGTGTCACCTTAGAACGGTCACAAATACG
>CAMFPD010000175.1 GCA_945971355.1 uncultured Lachnobacterium sp. | reverse complement strand
TATTTCCAATTATTTTCTTACCAAATCTGGATTCAAGCTCAGAGATAAGTTCTTCCGGAAAACCATTCTCGGTAAAGGTAACAAAAGGCTTTGTGGTATGAATCCCCATCATCTCCCAATGGCCTGTCATTGTGTCCTTTCCATTGCTCATCTCATTCATGGCAAAATAGTATCCCAATGGCATGTCCACCGGTTCAACCTGCTTAAGCTCTTTTAAATTTGCCAGTCCTAACTTCTGAAGATTAGGGATTTTAAATTCATCAATAATCTGAGAAATATGCCCCAAGGTATCCACGCCCACATCTCCAAACCTTTCAGAGTCATCCATAGCACCAATTCCCATCGAATCCAGTACAATTGTAAATACACGCTTAAATCTCATACCATTCTCCTTTAATATCCTGAACCTGTATCCTGATTTTTTACAATTTTTACGATACGGCTTGTACCAAGTCTTGTTGCACCAAGCTCCATAAACTTTTCCGCATCATCGAGAGAAGAAATTCCACCTGCTGCCTTGATTCTAACATTCTCCCCCACATGTTTCGCAAAAAGCTCCACATCATCAAAGGTAGCTCCTGCTGTAGAAAATCCTGTAGATGTTTTGATAAAATCTGCTCCTGATTCTGTTACAATCTCACACATCTTAATCTTTTCTTCGTCTGTGAGAAGACATGTTTCTATGATAACTTTTAGAATCTTATCCTGGCATACAGCCTTGATCTCTTTAATTTCATTTAAGACATAATCATAATTTTTAGCTTTAAGCTGTCCAATATTGATAACCATATCGATTTCTTTTGCACCATTTGCGATAGCATCCTTTGTCTCGAATACCTTTGTCGCCGTAGTACAGTTTCCATTTGGAAAACCTATAACAGTACACACTGTCATTTTATCGCCCATATAATCACTTGCCTGTTTCACGTAGCATGGTGGAATACATACTGACGCAGTACCAAATTTTATCGCATCATCACATATAACTTTAATTTCCTCCCATGTGCTTGTCTGTAAAAGCAATGTATGATCTACTATTTTCAAAATATCCTTTTGTTCCATCTTATCGTATCTCCTTTATTTTTATAATCCCATATTAGTTGGTCCAAATCCAAGCGGAAGCAATTCTTCTAATTTGTATGTATGCAATTCATTATGTTCATCACACAAAATAATTTCAAAGGTTTTTGGATTGCAAAACTCCATCATAACCTGCCTGCACACTCCGCACGGAGCACATAATCCAAGTGTCGTTGCTTCCTCAAAGCCTCCCACAATTGCAATAGCTTCAAAATTTCTTTCGCCCTCGCTTACTGCTTTAAAAAAGGCTGTTCTCTCAGCACAGTTTGAAGGCGTATATGATGCACTCTCAATATTGCAGCCTTTATATACTTTTCCGCCCTTTGTAAGCAGAGCTGCACCTACCTTATGATGAGAGTATGGTGTGTATGCCATCTTTCTTGCCTCAAGTGCAATATCAATCAGTTCACGTCTATCCATTTTATGCCTCCTGCTTAATCAAGCTTCTTATTGCTTCCACAGCAACTGTGATTGCCAGTTCAGTATCATGCACTTGTTCATTTGATAATCCCTTTTTAGCTCTCTCCTGGTTTGCAACCACCAGGAAGCAAGAACCAACACGAACCCTCAAAAAGCTGCCCGCAATAAACAAAGCGGCTGACTCCATTTCAGATGCCAGACATCCCATTCTAATCCATGCATTCCATTTATTCTCAAGCTCGTAACTCACCGGCATAATTTCCGGCTCATGTTGTCCAAAAAAGGAATCCTTACACTGAACCACTCCAACATGATTTCTCACGCCTATTTTTTTTGCCGCATCTACAAGAGCATTTGTAACACAAAAATCCGACACTGCCGGATATTCAATCGGTGCGAATTCCCTGCTTGTTCCTTCCATTCGAACTGCGCCTGTGGCAATAACAACGTCTCCGCCCAAGACATCCTCCTGCATACCACCACAGGTTCCAACTCTGATAAAAGTGTGGGCTCCACATTTAGCCAACTCATCTATTGCAATGGAAGCAGACGGACCGCCAATTCCAGTAGAGGTCACGCTGACCTTCACCCCATCAATTGTTCCTGTATAGGTTACAAATTCTCTGCTGTCTGCAATTAAAACCGGGTTATCAAAATGCTTTGCAATTTTTTCACATCTCTTTGGATCTCCAGGTAAAATAACATATCCACCTACATCACCTGGCCCCACCCCTGTGTGATACTGTTTTCCAGAACCTTCAGTATAATCTATCAAGACAATCCACCTCCTACATTATCAAATCAAACATTTTTCATTTGTGTTCGATATTCGCCGCTCGTTATATCATAATTTTATACCTTTCTCCTATCTATTTAAAGGTCATTTGTCTTATTATCTTTGAAATATATAGCATAACCAATAATTATCTTTCCATTTTATTCAAAAAATCAGGATTTATGTCATTTTATTTTTTTGATATAACCTGATTTATCACATCTGCCAGAGGAACCATAGCATTTTTTGCTTCCTGAAGAGTATTAGTCTGTGCTCCCACCTCAACAAGCATACATTTAGGACAAATGTGCATATTATATCGATAACCTTTTAAGTAAATCCTCCTTGTCAATCCCGGATATTTCTGATTGGCCTGAACCTGCATTTGAAACGCCAATGCCAAATTATTTTGTATATATGGATTCGGAAGTCTATCTATATTTCCAAGGGCAGTAGTTCTACTCAGTCCACAAAAAAACATGATTTTTGCCATTTGAGTATCACCAATCTTCGTCACAAGTCTTGTATTACTGTTAACACCGTCTCTATGTAAATCAATCACCAACTGTATTGAAGGATTATCCTTCACAATTTGTTCTATATAAGGAAGGGAATTAGAATATGCATGATCCCTGTCTCCCTTATCATATTCTCCCTCATGGTGAATGACATTGTAACCATAATTATCTCTCAAAAGCGTTGCCAGATACTCTCCAACGCCAACAACCGTAGTGGCAGAATCACCTGCTACAGAATCCACATATCCTTCCTGCGAATGAGTATGGTAAATAAGAATTGTAGGCTCACCTCCAGACTGTGCTACCGACATATCCATACCAAGAAGATTGTCTGCATTAAGTTCAGAAGAATCAACAGACGTGGTACTGTCACACTGAAAGTAATTTTGTCTCAGATAATCCACGTCACTTAACCTTGCTAATTCAAGTTCCGCTTGCGCCATCCCCTGCCCCACTTGTTCTATTTCATTTTGTTTTTCCTGCAAATACATATTATTTTCATTAATAACATCCTGATATGAATCTATATCACATTTATCTTCATTTGCCCAATTAACTATCTGATTCTCATTTTCCATAGCAACCAATGTTTCATATTCAATTTCCTCCATGGTACTTTCATCTTCAATTATTTCTTCATTTTCAGAAACAATATCCAAAGTATGTCCCATAACCACATATCCAAATACAATCAGCATAGTAAGCAATAAAAATTTTCGAGCAATGAAATGCTCATTCCTTCGAGAATGCAATATTAAGCCCCTCCGATACTAAAAATCCCAGTTGTTTTATGGTGTCATCTATATTCTTTGGTGTCACAAACATTCCATTCAACTGAGGCGACATGATTTTTTCTGTCATTTCACGATTTGCATTAACCGCATCAGCCACAATTGTCGCCGCATCAACCACAGTAGGTATACCTATAGAAATGACAGGTACTCCTAAATTTTCCTTATTAATTGCATTTCTATGGTTCCCTACTCCGCTTCCCGGAACTATGCCTGTGTCAGTGAGCTGAATAGTTCTACCTAGCCTTTTCATGCTTCTCGCCGCCAAAGCAT
The DNA here is from genome assembly GCA_945971355.1 of uncultured Lachnobacterium sp. GTDB lineage: Bacteria > Bacillota > Clostridia > Lachnospirales > Lachnospiraceae > Roseburia. The sequence goes on along the minus strand of CAMFPD010000175.1, from coordinate 1,012 downwards.
CCACTGTTAGAACAACATCTGGCTTAGTTTCATTGACAACACCCTTTATTATTTCAAGACTCTCCATACCAGTCTGCGCCATAACGCCCGGAACAAGTCCACTAATTCTATTTACCGGTTCTTTGCCAAACGCATAACTACCATACTCCATAAGTATATGCCTTGTAATAAATAAGTTGTCTACAACTTGAGGACCTAATGCGTCAGGAGTAACATCTCTATTTCCAAGTCCCACCACCAAAGCCGCATATTCACTCATAGCGCACTGGCTTTCCATAAGTTCATTCAGAACTTTTGCAAATTCAACCGACACCTCTCTGTGATAGTCTTTGTCATCTGAAGACATTTGTGGGGCTTCAATTGTAATGTATTTACCCTTTGGTCTTCCTGTTGCCTTAACAGCATTTTCCGTCTCTATTGAAACAAGGCTAACTGTTATACCATTACTTCGTTTTTTCTCCTCAAACCTCACTCCTCGCAAATCCATTTTTTTCTGCTTCATACTCTCCTGAGTTTCAAGAGCAAGATCTGTTCTAACACCAAAGACTTCGCTTGACAAAATCGTCCCCTCCCCTATATCATATTCAAGTAATATAAGAATTATTTTTTACAATTTTTTTCAATTTATGTATTGACATAGTAATAGACATAGAATATTATAGTTTAGTGTGTTACGAAGCGTCCGTGTCTGTTTCGGAGCACTTTACATTTGATTTTGAGTTTGGAGGTGTACGAGTTGGCTAACATTAAATCTGCAAAGAAAAGAATTTTAGTTACAGAGACAAGAACAGCAAGAAACAAAGCTATCAGATCTGAAGTTAAGACTTCTATCAAGAAGGTTGAGGCTGCTGTAGCTGCAAAGGATAAGGCTGCTGCACAGGCTGCATTAGCAAATGCAACTTCTGTTATTGAAAGTGCTTGTTCAAAGGGCGTTTACCACAAGAACAACGCAGCTAGAAAAGTTTCTCGTTTAAGCAAACTTGTTAACAGCGTAGCTTAATAAATATAAAAA
>CAMFPD010000174.1 GCA_945971355.1 uncultured Lachnobacterium sp. | reverse complement strand
ATGGAAGTCCATGCTCTGTAGAGTCAAGACCAAGAATTTCCTCTTCCTCAGATACCCTTAAACCAATTGTTGCCTTAATTACTACAAATGTGATTGTAATTGTAACTGCTGCCCAAACTGCAACCGAAACAATACCTACACACTGTAACCATAACTGATGGAAACCTCCACCGTAGAATAAACCTTCTTCAATTCCTGCAACTGCAAACCCAGGTGCTGTCTCTGTAGCAAAAAGTCCTACTGCAAATGTTCCCCAGATTCCGTTCATCATATGTACTGCAACTGCACCAACAGGATCATCAATTCTGAGTTTCTCATCAAGAAGCCATACACCGAAGCATACAAGAAGTCCTGCAACAAATCCGATTACTACTGCACCAAATGCATCTGTTACATCACAAGGAGCTGTAATAGCTACAAGACCTGCAAGTGAAGCGTTGAGTGACATAGATACATCTGGTTTTCCATATTTGATCCATGTAAAAGTCATTGTTACAACTGTTGCAACTGCTGGAGCGATTGTTGTTGTAAGGAAGATAGATCCAAGTGTTGGAAGATCTGTTGCTGCTGCTCCGTTAAATCCATACCAGCCAAACCAGAGAATGAATACACCAAGTGCTCCAAGTGGAAGGTTGTGACCTGGGAATGCATTTACTTTTACAATCTTTCCATCCTTATCCTTTGAGAATTTACCAATACGTGCTCCAAGCATCTTAGCTCCGATTAAAGCACAGATACCACCTGTCATGTGAATAGCACAAGAACCTGCATAGTCATGGAATCCCATCTGTGCAAGGAAACCGCCTCCCCAAATCCAGTGTGCTTCGATTGGGTAAATAAGTCCTGAGATAATTGCTGAATATGCACAGTATGATAAGAATTTTGTACGCTCTGCCATAGCACCAGATACGATTGTAGCTGTTGTAGCACAGAATACTAAGTTAAATACAAAACCCGAAAAATCAAAATCTGCATAAGCTGTAAAAATATCAAATCCAGGCTTTCCAATAAATCCTAACAAATCTTCTCCAAGAAGAAGTGAAGCACCGATAAGAATGAACATTACTGTGCCAATACAGAAGTCCATAAGGTTCTTCATAATAATATTTCCTGAGTTCTTTGCTCTGGTGAAGCCTGCCTCAACCATTGCAAAACCTGCCTGCATCCAAAATACCAATGCGGCTCCTATAAGGAACCATACACCATAGACATTCTCGTTTATGATGCTCATAATTTCTTCTGTCATAACTAATTCCTCCGATTATGTTTTTTAATATATTAAAAGCGCATCCCCCTTACTACACCTACTGTGTTTCAGAAAAATGCGCCTTTGCATCTAAATAAATACTATTTAATTAAAATGGAGATACCTCGAAAAGAAGGTCGCCGTATGAAGGCATTGGCCACATCTCTTTATCTACGATCATCTCTAATTTGTCAACTGGGGTTCTGAGTGCTTCCATAGCAGCCTTAACCTCATCTCTGTAGTAAGTAGCCTGAACAGCTCCCTCTTCCATCTCTCCTGCCTTATCTGCAACTTCCTCGAGTTTTGCAAGTGCAACCTTTGCATCTGAAAGTAATGCAGATGTCTCTGTAAGAAGCTCTGCCTGTACTGACACGTCAGCATCTTCACATGCATTCTTAACTGATGTAAGAGAATTTGCAAGTACTGTTGTATATTTGATAACAGCTGGAATAATCTGCTTTCCTGCAATATCAATCATAGCTCTTGCCTCAATGTTGATTGTCTTTGAGTATGTCTCATATTCAATCTCAACACGACTCTCAAGCTCTGCCTTTGTAAATACTCCGAATTTTTCAAATGCTTTTACATTCTCTGGTGCTACATACTGTGGAATAGCGTCAACCATTGACTTAATATTTGGAAGTCCACGTCTCTCAGCCTCAACAACCCACGCATCTGAGTAACCATTTCCATTGAATACAATCTTCTGATGCTCTGTAGCATATTTCTTAATAAGATCATGTACAGCAAGGTCAAAATTCTCTGCATTCTCAAGAATATCACAGGCTTCACAGAAAGCTTCTGCAACGATTGTGTTAAGCACTACGTTAGACTGTGCAACTGAATCCTGTGATCCAACCATACGGAACTCGAATTTGTTTCCTGTGAATGCAAATGGTGATGTACGGTTACGATCTGTTGCATCCTTCATGAAATCTGGTAATGTCTTAACACCTGTCTCAAGTTTTTCTCCTGCTAAGCTATGTGTTGCAGCACCTGTGCTAACAAGCTGCTCAATAACATCCTCAAGCTGCTCTCCAAGGAAGATAGAGAGGATTGCTGGTGGTGCCTCGTTAGCTCCAAGTCTGTGGTCGTTTCCTACGTCAGCTGCAGATGCTCTTAAAAGTCCAGCATGCTCATCCACTGCCTTGAGAATACATGTAAGAACAAGAAGGAACTGAATATTCTCATGTGGTGTCTCACCTGGATCAAGTAAGTTGATTCCGTCATCTGTTGTAATTGACCAGTTGTTGTGCTTTCCTGATCCATTTACACCAGCAAATGGTTTCTCATGAAGTAAGCAGTGAAGTCCGTGACGTCCAGCCACCTTCTTGAGTGTTTCCATTACTAACTGGTTATGGTCTACAGCAACATTACATTCTGCATAAATTGGTGCAAGCTCATGCTGTGCTGGGGCAACCTCGTTATGCTGTGTCTTAGCAGATACCCCAAGCTTCCAGAGCTCTTTGTTAACATCCTTCATGTAAGCTGCGATTCTTTCACGAATAGCTCCGAAATAATGGTCATCCATCTCCTGTCCCTTTGGAGGCTTTGCACCGAAAAGTGTACGTCCTGCAAAGATAAGATCTTTTCTCTGTAAGTATTTTTCACGATCAACAAGGAAATATTCCTGCTCTGGTCCAACTGATGGTGTAACCTTCTTTGATGTTGTATTTCCAAATAATCTGATTAATCTAAGTGCCTGCTCGTTAATAGCTTCCATCGATCTAAGAAGTGGAGTCTTCTGATCAAGAGCTTCACCTGTATATGAACAGAAAGCTGTTGGAATACAAAGTGTTGCACCTGCTGCATCCTGTCTTACGAAAGCTGGTGATGTACAATCCCAGGCTGTATATCCTCTCGCTTCAAATGTAGCACGAAGACCACCTGAAGGGAATGAAGAAGCATCAGGCTCTCCCTTAATTAATTCTTTTCCTGAAAAGCTCATTAGAACTTTTCCGTTCTCCATTGGAGCTGTAATAAATGAATCATGCTTCTCAGCTGTAAATCCTGTAAGAGGCTGGAACCAATGTGTATAATGTGTAGCACCTTTTTCAATGGCCCACTCTTTCATCTCATGTGCAATTACATCTGCAGTCTCAAGATCAAGTTCTTTTCCCTCTTCCATAACTTCATGGAGTTTTTTGTAGACTTTCTTTGGAAGTCTTGTCTGCATAACAGAATCGTTAAATACATTCTCTCCAAAGATATCTGCTACGTTGTAGTATTCCTGTTCGCTCATATCCTACATCCTTTCCGTTTCACACCAAATCCCCTTGATGTCCCTTAAGTTACTTTGTAATGCCAGATGAACTTTTTAAGTCCGTATAAAAAGATAAGGGCACTCCACCTAGTGGAACGCCCTCGTTCAAAATTCATCGTACACATTATTTATGAAATTAAGATACCCTAATCAACGATAAAAAGCAAGGTATTTTATTAAAAAAATAAAGTTTTATAAATTTTGCACGTTGTTTCGACAATAAATTTAATTTGTGTGTACATTTTTACCAAATATTATTCTGCTATATAATATGCATTTGTTATCCGATTATTCCACACAATAAAGTCTATAAGAGATGCTCCATTTGAAGCATTCAGGTTTATAAAATCCCCCTTTCTCTCATAGGTTCCAGATACAGTGCCAGTACTTGATGATGTATAAACAAAGGTACCATCCTCAGAAAAAACAACTGAGCTATTGGATGTGTCAGATGCAAATGTACACTCTGTTGAAAAAGTCTTGCCCTCAGGTACAACTCCTTCATATATGTAATCCTTTGCCAACAAATACTCTCCAGATATTACAAAGCTTTCTGTTCTAGGATTCTCCCCGGCTGATACACATACAACCTCATCATCCTTTACAGTATAACTTCCGCTATCAAGCTGATATTCCTTATCTCCAACGCCTATCATCTCTGTATAGTTTCCATCCTCAAATATATATCTGAATATCGTACTATCAGAATCACCCGACTGGATTTCCATTAAATATGTTGATTTCAGTTCATCAGAAGTATTTTTACTGACACATAATACAACTATTGTGACAATAGCTATAAAAACAAACAAAATTGCAATAACTACACCAACAATAATTTTTTTCTTACTACTATCTCTACCCATTTCGGATGCTCCTTGTCACTTTATTCCTTCACACCGCCAAGTGTAACACCTGCAACGATATGCTTTGACAAAATAAAGTATACTACAAATATAGGGAGAATGGTAATTGCAAGTCCTATATACAATACACCATAGTCTGTCTTAAACTGGTCACTTCTAAGCATCTGTACAAATAGAGGTAATGTCTTTTTAACATCAGATGTGATAATCATATTTGGCATAAACAAATTATTCCAAGATGCTACAAATGCAAATATAGCCTGTGTTGCCACAGCTGGCTTCATAAGCGGAATTGCTATCACGTTAAAGGTATGGAATTCTCCACTGCCATCAATTCTGGCTGCCTCCACCAATTCTTTGGACAATGTGCTCTCCATGTACTGTTTCATAAAGAATACTATCGCTGGGGCAGCGACAGATGGAACAATTAACGGCCAATATGTATCCAACAGATTTAATTTCAACATAAATCTATAAAAACCAATTGCACTGATTGTTCC
>CAMFPD010000173.1 GCA_945971355.1 uncultured Lachnobacterium sp. | reverse complement strand
GAAAATCGAGAAGTTTCTATAAGTATTTTTGTACATTTTTATCCTTTAATAAGCTTTACTTATATATATTATCGTGTATGTTATAAATCAACTTTACCTTGACATAACCACATATTTTATAATGAAAACTCCTTCACAATATTCTCAAGGTTACTTACACTTCGGGTACTGCCTGAAATATAGCTGTCATTGTCCTTTATCTTATCCATCATGTTTGATGTATGGTCTGCAGTACCATGAACCGAAATGGACATTTCATCAATTGCACTTACAAGTTTTGTTATGGCTTCATTAATCTGGCCCATACCCTCCTCATATTCAATGGCATCCTGCATATAGTTCTCTACAACCTCCGTTGCCACAACAGCAAATCCTCTTCCTGCTTCCCCTGCTCTTGCTGCTTCAATTTCCGCATTTAATGCCAGGAGGTTTATCTTAGTCGAGATAGAAATAATCTCACCTATCATCTCATTTATTTTCCTAATTGCATTTGCACTTTCAATAGCATGCTCCGCTCTCTCTTTGACCTCGGTATATACATTTTCCGTTCTCTCACCTGCCTCCACAGTCTTTGAAACAAGCTCTGTCGCCCTTTCCTTTACCTCCTGTGATCTGGCAGTTCCCACTCCTGACAGGGATTCAATATTTCTCGCATTACTGTTTACCACTTCGATAGACTCCGATGCGATTTCATTAGTTGCTCTGTCATTCTCCTCACACATGCTGTCTATCTGTACAAGTCCGTCAGTCAAATTCATAACATTAAAGTTAAGCTCTGAAGTATTATCAATAATTCTTGTAATTTCCTTAATTGGTTTTGACAAATTATTGCTTAAAAACATTGCAAGTATGAGACTGACTGCAACTACACCTATTACCGAAAAAATAATTGTTCTTGCAAGCTTATAAGTTGCTGCTGATATCCTCCAAAGGGGTTCCATACTCAGCTGTCGGATGACACATGATACTATTCTGGGAATTAACCGCTGTCTCAATCTCTGCCAGTGTAATATCAATTTCCTGGGCATACTCTCTGCTTGTCCCCTGTAAAATATCTCCCATATCCTTCTTTGTAACCATATTAGAATTCACAATTCCAACTATTCCACAGGTTATAGCCGCAAGAAGTACGCAACAAATATAAAGACTCAATATCTCTCAAAAAGAGAGTTGAAAAGAGTGTAAAAAAGGTACCGCCTTCCATCAATAGAAAGCGGTACCTGTAATATCAACTTATCATATTGTCAATCAATTATTTTACAATAAGAGACTTTCCTGTCATTTCCTTAGGCTGCTCAAGTCCCATAAGCTCAAGAAGTGTTGGAGCGATATCTGCAAGACATCCACCCTCACGAAGCTTGAATGAAGGGTCTGCATTTACAAGGATAAATGGAACAGGATTTGTTGTATGTGCTGTGTGTGGCTCACCTGTTTCATAATCAATCATCTTCTCTGCATTTCCATGATCTGCACAGATAAACATAGCACCACCAACTTCTTTAACAGCCTCAACTGCCTCGCCTACAAGCTCATCAATTCTCTCAACAGCCTGCACTGCTGCTGGGATTACACCTGTATGTCCAACCATATCAGGGTTAGCAAAGTTGATTACGATTACGTCATACTTGTCAGACTTAATAGCCTCTACAAGATCAACACCAACCTCTGGTGCACTCATCTCTGGCTTGAGATCATATGTTGCAACATCCTTAGGAGAGTTAACAAGGAGACGGAACTCATCCACATTTGGATCCTCCACTCCACCGTTGAAGAAGAATGTAACGTGTGCATACTTCTCTGTCTCTGCAAGACGAAGCTGCTTCTTGCCACATTTTGCAAGATACTCACCAAATGTATTCTCGATAGACTCCTTCTCAAATGCGATTGTCTTATTTGGAATTGTCTCATCATAATCTTTAAAGCATACAAATGTAAGGTCAAGGAACTCTCTCTCAAATCCTGTAAACTTGTCATCACAGAATGCTCTTGTCATCTCACGTGCGCGGTCTGGACGGAAGTTGAAGAAAATAACAGAATCACCTTTTTTAACTACTGAAAGTGGTGTTCCATCTTCTGAAGTAACAACTGTTGGAAGTACGAACTCATCTGTTACGTTGTTTGCATATGACTCTTCCATTGCTTTGATAGCAGATGTAGCTTTTACTCCCTCACCCTTTACAAGTGAATCGTAAGCTTTCTCTACTCTATCCCAGTTGTTATCTCTGTCCATTGCATAATAACGTCCTGAAATTGAAGCAATTTTTCCAACTCCGATTTCATCCATCTTCTCCTGAAGCTGAACAAGGTAATCCTTACCTGATGCAGGAGGTGTATCACGACCATCAAGGAATGCATGTACATAAACCTTTGAAATTCCCTGTTTCTTAGCCATCTCTAATAATCCATAGAGATGTGTGATGTGGCTGTGTACACCACCATCTGATAAAAGTCCCCAAAGGTGAAGATCTGAATCGTTCTTCTTGCAGTTCTCCATAGCCTTAAGAAGACCCTTATTCTCGAAGAAATCTCCATCCTCGATAGCCTTTGTAATACGTGTGAGATCCTGGTAAATAATACGTCCAGCACCAATATTCATATGACCTACCTCTGAATTTCCCATCTGTCCATCTGGGAGTCCTACAGCAAGTCCTGAAGCAGCACCCTCAACAAATGGGCACTCTGCCATTAATTTATCCATAACAGGAGTCTTTGCCATCGCGATAGCATTGCCTTCTGTGCGGTCATTTAAGCCATAACCATCAAGCACCATTAACACCACTGGTTTCTTACTCATATCATAGTCCTCTTTTCTTTGTGAAATTATTAACCTTTTACTCTTCTATATTACATAAATTTTGCAAGATTGCAAGATTAAGTTGATTAAAGTTTATTCCAAATTTCCCACAATGTCTATTGCACGGCCTTCTAAATCTATCAAATCACTGTGTATCGCATAGGCTTTTCCTGATCTGTAAACCAACTCATCCTCATACAATTCATTCTCTGCCTCATCAAAGGAATCATAAAATCTGCCACTATCGTCAATTCCCACTCCATATGAGACATCCGCCACATACTCATAGAATGCTTTTATATCATTTTCATCTGTAAGCATAGAGGTTGTCACATCCTTTTGAATACATGGAAGCATGGCAAGAGACAATTCTCCGCCCTCATCAATTCTAATCTGGGCGATTGTAGTATATATAGTCCCTGTAGAGAACCAGAAATTGCCCAGACTATATGCAACAGGAACACCATTGATAAATTCTGCTCCCTGTAGTCTGTGTGGATGCCCACCAATTACTGCATCAGCACCTGCATTCACATATGCTGTAGCTAGTTTTCTTTGCTCCGTTCCGAAATCATTTTTACCCTCTATACCCCAGTGAACATATGCTATTACATAATCTGCATTGTCTTTTGCTTCTGATATAGCATTGCAAAAGAGTGTTGTATCTATGGTTTTTAATACACCTGGTGAATTCACTGTAGCTTCCTTTGTGTACTTTGCAAATTTTTCTATTTCTGTTGCAGAGACAAATGCAATTTTTCTTCCTTTTACCACATAATATTTCACAGCTGATGCTTCATCTATATTTTTGCCAGCTCCTATATAAGGAATCTCTGCCCCATCCAGAGTTTCCAAGGTTGTCAAAAGTCCCTCTTCACCATAATCAAATACATGATTGTTAGCTACTGACACTAAGTCCACACTAAAGGTATCCAGAAGTGTCACATTCTCCGTATCTGCCCTAAATGTATATGTTTTTCCTGCTAATGGGGTTCCTTCATCTGCATAGCAAAACTCATTATTTGCAACTGTGATGTCAGCCGCTTCAAGCTCTGTTCTGACATTTCCCGCAATACAATCTTCTATCCCTTTATTCTTAGTTTTGGCTTCCTCCATGGTATACCAGTCATTTGCCAGGTTTATATCACCAATCAAATCAATCTGTATGGAATTTTCATTATTTGTAGCATCTACGGAATGAGAATCTGTGGTATCATGCGCATCAGAATCCACCCACACCACATCCTCAAGTAAGTAAGTGGAATATCCTAAATCTCTACAATATTCTAACCACAAAACTCTTATGGATGAACCAGTATTCTCATACCATACCTGTTCATCGCAGTTCCCTCTGCACAATTCATTTGCAATATCCCAAATTACAGCCTCACCATGTTTATCACACAGCCACAGCAAGAAAGAATCATCAATTGGATTACCTTGGTAAAATTCTCTGTCCCCACTTGTAAGAATTATGTCTATAATCTCATCAATTTCTACTTTTGTATCTTCATTTGTTATTCTTATTATTTCAACAGTATCTTTATTATTTTTATCTATATAACCATCAATGGATGAATCAGCCATGTTGTCCTTTTTTGCAATTTCACTTTTTTCTACAGCAGATGTCTGCATGAAAAAGGTTGCACTAATAAGAGACAATCCAAAAATAATAATGATAACAGTTCTCTCCAAACGTTTCATCTTCACAGTATTATTAACTACTTTCTTATTCTTCTATAGTGTACATATGTACTACTTCAATCACACATATCTCGGAAATTATATCATAATTATGCATCTATATAAAGGAAATAATTAGCTCTAACAACTTGATAAGAAACTAAAAGAACCCGACCACATAATGGTCGGGTTCCGATTAAACAATTCTAGTAGTTAACGATTTTTCCGAAATCAGCTTTAAGTGAAGCGCCTCCTACTAAACCACCATCGATGTTTGGCTTAGCAAAAAGCTCTGCTGCATTAGAAGCATTAACAGATCCGCCGTACTGAATACGAACAGCCTCAGCTGTTGCCTCGTCATATACTTCCTTGATGCACTCACGAATAGCTGCACATACTTCCTCAGCCTGATCAGAAGTAGCAGTCTTTCCTGTTCCGATTGCCCAGATTG
>CAMFPD010000172.1 GCA_945971355.1 uncultured Lachnobacterium sp. | reverse complement strand
TATTTTATTATCAATTTATAAGCATATCCTATGCATGTGGAATATTTGTGTGCTCTGAAATCTCCCTGTTGATGGTGCATAAATCATCAACAGATAATCCGTGAATATCCTTATTTCCTGTGATTCTTGCAAACGTTTTTAGTTCTTCACCGGAACATCTCAGGTAATTTTCAATACGCTTTGCTGCTGTATCAATATGTAATCTTTCACGGAGCGCTGGATCCTGTGTAGCTACTCCCACAGGACACATACCGGTTCCACAAATGCGGTACTGCTGACAGGCCGCTGCAACCATAACTGCTGATGCAATTGCGACAGCATCTGCTCCCATGGCAATAGCTTTAGCAAAATCAGAGGATACGCGAAGTCCACCAGTAATTACCAAATCTATATCAGATTTTATAGAATCAAGATATTTCCGTGCACGATGAAGTGCATAAATCGTTGGAACACTGGTAGAATCCCTGATAATAGCAGGAGATGCTCCAGTTGCACCACCACGTCCATCTATGGTGATAAAATCCGGTTCTGCATATACGCAAAATTCTAAATCTTTTTCTATACGTCCAGCAGCAATCTTTATACCGATAGGTCTGCCGTCGCTTCGCTCACGCAACTCGCTTACAAGATTTTTTAAATCATCCTTACTATTGATTTCAGGGAATTTGGAAGGACTAATAACATCCTCACCAAGTGGTTTGTTTCGGATTTTTGCAATCTCAGGTGTAACCTTACCGCCTGGCAAGTGACCGCCCATTCCAGGTTTGGTCCCCTGTCCGATTTTTATTTCAATAGCATCGGAGGCTTTGAGATTTTCATCAGTAACACTGTATTTGTTTGGTACATATTCAAAAATGTACTTGCATGCAGCCTCTTTTTCTTCAGGGAGAATACCGCCCTCACCGCTGCACATTGCCGTACCTACTGCGGCACTGCCTTTTGCCATGGCAATTTTTGTTTCCTTGGAAAGTGCACCAAATGACATATGGGAAATATAAACAGGCATATCAAGAACCATTGGCTTTTTAGCTCGTTTTCCAATTACAGTTTTTAGAGATACCTCCTCATGTTCATCTAAAGGCATTGGATTTAATTGTGCCCCCAGCACAAGTATATCATCCCAGTTTGGCATATCCATCTGTGTGCCCATTGCCTCAATAGCTGATTTGCCAGTGACAGCCATTTCGTGGATTTCTTTCATATATCGATAATCACTGTCTGTTTTTCTGGTTTCCTTTGGATAGTTCAAATCCAGATTTTCTACCTTTTCCTGAGGTGTCTCCTTCTCAGATTCCACAGCATAAAACTTTTCAGGTGGTTGCTTGCAGATGGGACATTTGTCTAATTCTGAAAAAGGTTTCCCCTCCTTTTCCTCGTCATATTCGTATCCACAGATACTACATTTGTAAACCATAGTAAATACCTCCTCCTTCTGTTCAGTTACCTTGTTTTCCACAATAAGTATATAATTATACTTACTCTAATTATACAAATAAATAGTCCAATATTGTCAAGGGTTTTGTAACTACAATTCATGCTGAAATAAATTATTGCAAAAAAATATAGCATTTATTTGTTTAGTTTTACAGCGTAAAAAAGTGGTATAATACATATAAAAATTATAGAAGGGAGTCTTTGGAAATGAGACAAAGAAAAAGAATAACTAAAAGTATCTTAACAATTTTTTTGACAATTATTATGGTTGTATCAGCTTTGGTTCCTTCTTCGGTAGCAAAGGCTGAAGTTGTTGGTAGTGTGCCAATTTATCGTTTATACAATCCGGATAACGGGGAGCATCTCTATACAACAGATGCTAATGAGAGAGATGTGTTATTTAATTCTTATGGATGGGGATATGAAGGTGTTGCATGGTATTCTGCTACATCAGGTACACCAGTGTACAGATTATATAATAATGTATTGTGTAATCATTTATATACAACTGATCTTAATGAAATAACTGTTCTTACAAGTATGGAAAATACAGCGTGGACCATTGATAATAATGCACAGCCATTATTTTACTCTAATGGAGTTTGTCCAATTTATAGAGTATATAATGCAGAATTAAAGGGTATGCATCATTTGACAACGGATAAAAATGAGTATTATGTATTACCAATCTTCGGATGGGCACAGGAGGGAATTTCTCTCTATGCAGTTGCTGTTGGAAATCCTATTTTAACCAAGTATGCAGATACAAAGATTACTGAGACAACTGTAGAGGAGATGGTGAATGAAACTACAAATAACAATGCTGCAGTAGCTGAGTTAACATATGTTTTGAATACAAATACAATGAAATTCCATAGACCAAACTGCACATATGTAGAAAAAATACTTGATTCACATAGAATTGATTCGGCTAAGAGTAGAGATGAAATTATTGCAGAAGGTTATGAGGCATGTAAAAAATGTAAACCATAGAAAGTAAAGATTATAAATATGTGAGTATAGAAGATATTCTCCGTGGTATGCTTTGAAATACCACAAAACATAGGAATTGCAACCGTTTGCGCATTTTGCACAAATAGTTTTATGAAATTTGTGCAACTTTGTGCACACTTATTGTGGACATCGTGGTATTATAATTCTCGTAAAACCCCCCAATACATTATATATTTTTTACTATCCCCATAGTAAAATACCTTCTCCTAAAAAGACAGCAGATCGAAAGGCTGTCTTTTTTTTTGCATATAAATGTAGTAGGATAAGTATGACGAAAAGCGAGAATCGAAAGGAATAAATTATAATGACTATTGAAAAGACAATGTGTTTATATGATCAGGATGCTTATGCAACAGATTTTGATGGTAAGGTCTTAAGCTGCGAAGAGGTTACTTATAATGATGCAATATGCTATCAGGTAATATTGGATCAGACATTATTTTTCCCAGAGCAGGGAGGTCAAAGCCCTGACAAAGGTCATATCAATGGAATAGAGGTATTAGATGTTCAGATAAAAGATGACATCATAACACACACTGTGGCAGCCCAGTTAGAGGTTGGAGAGACTGTTCATGGAGTTATTGATTGGAAGCATCGTTTCAGTAATATGCAGCAGCATTCTGGAGAGCATATTTTCTCTGGAATAGTACACAAGAGATTCGGATATGAGAACGTTGGATTTCATCTCAGCGACCAGACTGTCTCAATGGACTTTAATGGAGCGCTGACAGGAGAGGATATAAGAACTGTTGAGTATGAGGTAAATAAAGCTATTTCAGAGAATATCGAAATATGTGTGACATTTCCAACTAATGAAGAGCTTGCAAACCTTGAGTATCGAAGCAAAATCGAGATAGAGGGACAGGTTAGAATAGTAACTGTACCAGGTTATGATGTATGTGCCTGCTGTGCGCCACATGTGCGAAGAACAGGTGAAATCGGTATGTTAAAAGTAATGAGTGTTCAAAATCACAGAGGTGGTGTGAGAGTGACTATGCTTTGCGGATTTAGAGCCCTTGAAGCTTTTAGGGAAAAATCCGCAATTGTAGATGAACTTACAGGGTTTTTAACAACTGGTCAGGACAAGCTGGTTGAAACTGTAAAGAAGATGAAATCTGCAAATCAGACATTATCTTCGCAGTTAGCACAGGCTAACCAGACACTTCTTCTTCAAAAGCTAGAGAGTATACCTGAGACACAGGAAGATGTTGTTATGTTTGAAAACGGAATCAATACCAAGGTTCTTAGAAATGTCATAAATAATCTTATGGAAAAGCACAGTGGATTTTGCGCTATTTTTGTAGGCGATGATGAGAATGGATACAATTATATTGTGGGAAGTAAGAATAAAGACTGCAAAGAATTGGCCGCAAAAATGAAAGAGCTGTTCTCTGCCAAGGGCGGTGGGAACAGCCAGATGATTCAGGGCTCAGTGAGTGCTTCTGAAGCTGAGTTAGTAAATATTTTTTCGTAGTGTGAGTATACATAGGATAAGGAAGAGGAGTACATTTTATAAAGACAGATTAATATTTCCACCAGTACCAGTCATCTGCCTGTATAGATAGTCATAAGACTCTGAGTTTAGTCTTTTAGCAGTTCTTGATAAATTCTGCAAATACTTATTATCTTTTCCGAAGGCAGATTTGAGATCCTCTATATCTGCTTTCTTGAGAAGATTTTCGCTGCAGGACAATGACCCATCGCTTTTGATAGTTATTCCAATCTTTTTTAACGCGTCAGCATTATCATCTGTATATTTCTTAAAGCGTTTTGCCTGACGGCTTACGTCCGAATTAGAAGAGCCCGAAGCGGAGGCAAGAGTATTATTGTAGGTTTCCACAAAAGCCTTGATAGCACCATTAATAGTATCGCTATTCTCAGATGAAGAGTAGCTGAAGCTTTTGAGTTTTTTAACAGCGCGCCCAAGGGCCAGACTGTCCTCATAAGAAAGCTCTGAATTGTTACACTTTTTTCTGTTAGAAGAAGTAGTAAGACTTCTGTTATTACTATAAAAATTTTTTAGGAAATATAAACCTGAAAGGCTATTTGCTGTTGATTTTACTGCCATATGTGTACCTCCATCGATTATAAGATATATCGACAAAATAAATAGAAATATTAATAGGACTTTCATTTTTCAAATAAATAAAGTAAAATTTATACAACGATATTAACTACTAAGGAGGGCGGCATGAAAAAGGAAATATTTGGAACAACAAAGACTGGGGAAACAGCAAGCTGCTACGAGCTTGAAAATAAAAATGGAATGAAAGTGGTAGTCACAGATTACGGTGCAACCGTGGTATCTGTCTATGTAAAGGATAAGACTGGAAATCTGGTAGATGTAGTACTAGGATATGATAATTTGGAATCGTATGAGAGAGGAACAAGCTATTTTGGAGCAACAATTGGAAGATGCGCAAATAGAATCTCTGATGCCAGGATAACAATCGAAGGTGTAGAATACCAGCTTGAGGCAAATGATAATGAGAATTGTCTTCACAGTG
>CAMFPD010000171.1 GCA_945971355.1 uncultured Lachnobacterium sp. | reverse complement strand
ATTCCTGATCAAAGCCCTCCTCCCAGACTCTATCACCTAAATGTATAGGTGAAACCACAAGTACTTTACTCTCCGGAGAGACATTTTGGACCTGATCCACCAGCTTTCCGACTCCCTTGGCTATCACATCTGCAGATGCGTTAAACACTGTCTTGCAGTCGTTTGTTCCCAGCATAATCACAACAGCATCAGGACTGCCATGTGTCTCCATAAGCACAGGCAGCAAGGCTGTTCCTCTTCTGCCTGCCCTTAATGGATCTTCAAATATAGTAGTGCGCCCACATAAGCCTTCCTCTATGACTCTTATGTCGTCCTTCTCAATATTCTGTTGTAAAATACTGGTCCATCTGACTCCCCATGGAAATCTATCACCTGTTTTTGGATTATATCCCCATGTATTGGAATCACCAAAACAAAGAACCTGCTTCATAACGCACCACCCTTCATCCTTTCATCAACTAATCTCAAAACAAAAGTACATATCTGCTATTCAAAATTACTCTGCTGTTGCTGCTTTTCCACCTTCTACTACAAGGCTCTCTTCGTACTCTGTTCCATAAGTATCTACAAGTGTAGCCTCGTAATCTGCATGGAAGAAATTCTCTTCTCCAAGACTTACAATCTCATCATTTAACCATGAGAGTAATGACTCATTTCCCTTAGAGACAGCAGGTGCAATTGTGTCCTGACTTCCAAGTGATGGTATACCTACTGTGTACCCTTCATTCTGAAGAGAAAATGCAATTACCTCTGTATTGTCATTTGCCCATGCCACTGAAGTTCCGTTTTCAAAAGCTTCCTTAGCTGTTGCATATGAATCAAATTTTTGAAGTGTGATGTCTGGATAGTTATCGATAAGGTATGTCTCTGCTGTTGTACCTGAAATAACAATAATAGAATCATCTGAATTCCAGTTATCAAGACTCTCTATAACATTGTCATCTCTTGAGACAACACCAAGTGCCACATTCATGTATGGAAGTGCAAAGTCAACCTCCTCAGCTCTTTCTTCTGTAACAGTAAAGTTTGCAAGTATTATGTCAACCTTTCCTGTCTGGAGATATTCAATTCTGTTTGCCGCCTCAGTAGATACATAATTAATATCCACACCAAGGTCCTCTCCTATTCTCTCTGCAAAATACACATCATAGCCTTGATACTCGCCGTTTTCGTCCACATATCCAAATGGATTCTTGTCTGAAAATACACCGATGTTTATAGTTCCACTCTCCTTTATCTCATCAAGTGTTCTATATACAGCATCACTATCTGCCGATGCTTCTTTCTCTGCCGATGCTTCTTTCTCTGCCGAATTCTGACTTGCCGCATTGCTGTTTCCACTGTCCGAATTTCCGCAGGCTGTCATTCCTACTGCAAGTGCTCCTGCAAGTGAAAGTGCTAATAATCTCTTAATGTTTTTCATAACTTATATCCTCCTAATCTCTTTCTAAGCTGGTTTGAATTATATCCTAGTATTCCTACCGTGTCAATAGGTATTATAGATATATCCCCTATAGAATATTTTTATGCTTTCCTATATAAAAAATTTATAGATTTAACCTTCAGATATAGTGTATTCACAAGCAGAACCTGCCACTGACGCTTCTTTGGATGCATTGCAAATCAAAAAAAGAGACATCCGCAGCACCCCTGCAAAATGTCTCATTTATATCTTTATTAATCATCCTGCTCAAATTCTTCAAGCAGCTTTTCTATTGACAGCTCACCATACACCCAGACAAAACAGAACATCTGCGCCCTGGCAGACATCTTACTACTTTTAATTAGCTCCTTCACTTCTTCCTTGGAATACCACCCAGCCTCTATTTCCTCGAAGGGATTATGCTTATTCTGGATTTCACCGGAAACCTCTGCAAGTACTACAGAACTTGTCTCATTTGTTATTCCAACAGCATTATAGCTGCTCTTCATTCTAAATAGACGTTTTTCCATTATAAGACCTGTCTCCTCCTCCAGCTCCCTTGCTGCTGCCTGTGATGGGGTCTCTCCCGGGTCTATCATTCCTGATGGAAAATTGTATATCCAATCACCTGCTGCCATCCTGAATTCACGGTTAAGCAGTAATTTCCCTGTCTCCTTTGAGATAGCAATAACAACAACAGTCTTACTTGACCATGACTGCAAATCCTCCAGACTGTGAAGATGTCTATCCCTGCTGACTATCTCGTATTTTTTTATTCTGTTATCCTCAGTTTCATACTCCAAATCATAGCGGCAAATATGGCTTGCCTTTTCCAATCTGGTTATACTTTTGAATTTCATACTGCCTCCATTTCCCTAAACCGAACCAAAACTGTCATAATACATACAATTCTTACTGCACTCTCCTGTGTGTAAGCCATCACATGGCTTCATTTCATACAAAGCCTCATTCTCATCGGCATATCTTGATATTCTTTTTCGTATGTAACCAATATTTTTAAAATTCATTTCCTTACCAGGAATCATTGCTGAACAGCTGTTAATCCATATTACATTGCAATAATCATGGGCACACAGATCAAAGGACGTTTTGAAATCATATGCCCCAGTAGAATATGAAGGAACAATTATCATCGTAAGCATAAATCCCCTCATTATCCGCTCCATATATCTTGTGGTCAGAAAATCCTTACAAATTAAAATTGCAAACCTGCCTATCCCCTCATAATGAAAGATATTGATAGTATTTTCCCCTATTATATCCTCCATAAAATCCCCTTCTTTAGTATTCATTACAAAAGGATTCTGCTTATACTGTTTAGCCAGTCTGTTCCCATTTCTATCAAGCACCGATGAAGTATTCTGATTATCATAATACACAGACGGAAGCACTATCATTGCAGGGATTTTTTCCCGTTCTACAACAGTCAGTTCCTTAAGCCTTGTGCTTATGTATTCCTCTGTCCTGCTGTTTCCTAGCATTTCAGGAAAAACAACAAGCTCTGAGCCTGCTTTGCCAGCCTCTTTTATTTTCTCCCACACAAGCTCATTGTCCTCATCCATCCTGGACTCATCATATTTTATGGAAAACACCTTGAAATCCGGATTTTCCTTCTTCTCAATCACAAAATTTGGCTTTGAAGTGACAGGACTCGCCGCCACATACAATCTCTTTGTCTCATCAAACTTTTTAAAAAATCCCTTTGGCAGAAATATATGACGATCCCTTATCTCGTACAGTACCCTGTCTTCCATAACCATAAAATGTTTCAGATAATTGTCAAGTCTTCTATAGGAATACGACATTCGGCTTTTGCTCGCCCATGCACAGTCACATCTGGGCAACAGACCTATTCCAGTATCATCTCTATTGGTATTTAAAACCTCCGTAGACTCCTGATGTCCAAAGTATCTGACCTCCTGTTTCAGAATCTCTGCCAGAGTTCCATCCAAAGCCTGTATAAGACCCATAATACAGTTGTTGTCCTCCCTGTCCATAAGAGCATTGGAAAAAATATCAATCCTCCTAACATAGTCTTCATCTACTGCTTTTTGTGTCACTCTGACAAATCTGCCATTATCATTTCTCTTAAGGGGAGTAGCATCTTCAATCTCTTCCTTAACACGATTTTTTTCTCTGGAAGAAATGCATCCATACCTCACCAGATAGTTTTTTTCATTTCCCTCTACAATATAATGACATAGTCTTGCAAAAGTATTATAAAGCTCTGTGACATACCTGTTATTTTTCATTTGTTAAATCCTTCACAACCTCACCTGCAATTATAAGTCCCGCTACTGACGGCACAAAGGCAACACTGCCTGGAGTTGCTCTCTTTACAATAGTCGAATCTTCTTTTTCGCACACATTTGTGCCATCGTTTACAGGTGTCAAAGGTAATTCCTCTGAATAAACCACCTTAAGCTTCTTTACTCCACGCTTTTTAAGTTCATGTCTCATAACCTTTGCAAGGGGGCAAACCTTTGTCTTATAGATATCCGAAACCTTAAATGCACTGGCATCAAGCTTATTTCCCGCACCCATACTGCTGATTATTGGTACATTTTTTTCCTTGCACTTCATTACAAGTGCTATTTTTGCTGTGACAGTATCCACAGCGTCCACCACATAATCATATTCCTCGAATGGAAACTCATCTGCATTCTCCGGCAGAAAAAAACACTTATGAATATTTACAGTCACATCTGGATTGATGTCCTGCATCCTCTCCCGCATCACGTCAACCTTGTCTCTCCCTATGGTCTTTGTTGTTGCGATAATCTGTCTGTTAATATTTGACTCACATACCTTATCATTGTCAATTATATCAAAAGTTCCAATACCGCTTCGTACCAGAGCTTCACATACATAACCGCCAACTCCTCCAACGCCAAAAACAGCCACTCTGGAAGCCTGCAATTTGTCTATTCCATCCTGCCCCAGCAAAAGCTTTGTCCTTGCGAATTTATTCATGACTTCACACTCCTGTTTTTCTCACATTATCTGTTTTAAAGCACATCCGTTACTGCACATTGTCAGAATTGTCACCTGATGTCACTTCATCATATGTATCCAGAAAATGATGCTTTACCCCATCCTTCTTGTAGGCAACCACAGTTGCAAGATTTACATTTTCCACACTCTTGAAAATATTTCCCTCCACAAATGGATTTGTCTTTTTAAGCTCAGCAATAAGTCCCTTAATTTCCTTTCGTTTGGAGGTATTCTCGTTATTACATGAAGCACAGGTGTCTGTAAACTTGCATGCACATTGGATAAAATGAAGATCATTGTAATCGCGCCATGCCTCTATGTCGCTTTCCCTCACAAGATACAGTGGACGAATCAGCTCCATCCCTTCAAAATTCGTACTGTGAAGCTTTGGCATCATAGTCTGCACCTGAGCTCCATACAGCATACCCATGAGAATTGTCTCAATAACATCATCATAGTGATGTCCAAGAGCTATCTTGTTGCAGCCAAGCTCTTTCGCATAGCTGTACAGATGCCCCCGCCTCATTCTGGCACACAGATAGCATGGTGATTTTTCGATATCATATACCG
>CAMFPD010000170.1 GCA_945971355.1 uncultured Lachnobacterium sp. | reverse complement strand
ATATGTACAGCGTTATGGGAAAGACGATGGATGTGATTGCAGAGCTGTTGTTTCCGGAAGTGGAAGAGGAAACAAGAACGGCTCTGCTTAAGCTTTGTTGCGAGAAGGAAAATGATTACCTGCGTGCTCACGGAGGAATGCTGTATCCTAAGGTAAGGGAGACTGTTGAAAAGCTTAAGGAAAATTATCATGTGTATATAGTCAGTAATTGTCAGTCTGGGTATATTGAGGCATTTTTGGAGTATTACGGCTTTGAGGAGCTGTTTGAGGATATAGAGTGCTTTGGAAATAATAATCTTCAGAAGGCGGACAATATCGCTCTTGTAGCCACGAGAAACGGACTGGAGGATGCAGTGTATGTGGGGGATATTCAGGGGGATTATGACTCCAGCATGAAAGCGGGGGTCAGGTTTATCCACGCAGCCTATGGCTTTGGAAAGATAGATGCAGAGGTGGAAAGAATTGAAGAATTTTCCAAGCTGCCGGAGGCTGTGGACAGAATTTTTGGGGTTGCCTGAAGGAAATTTAGTGTTTAAGCTGTGTGCAAAAATTACTCGTTCATGTCCCTGTTGCAATATAGAAAATTGTGATATAATAGGGATATTTAAAGTGATTTACATGAGAGAAAGGGGCGTCCTATATGGATAAGAAGAAACGAATTAAACATGCAGTCTTAGTAGCAAGTATTCCGGCAATTATAGTATTTTTGTTAATTGTTTTACTGCTTAAACTTATTGAGGCAGGGAAGCTGTCGTCTACGGTAGTTATTGTTTTATTGCTTATCGTGTGTGTAGGTATTGTGTCAGGAATAGTTAAGATTCTTAATGGAATGATGAATTGCTTTTCAGATGTTTCAAACAATATTGATGAAATAGCAAACGAAGATGTTAAGGTGGAATTCAATTACCATGTGAAAAATGAAGCCATCAGAGAATTGTTAGAGCATGTGCAGGGACTTGTGTCAGAGTTTGCAAGAATCATCAAAGGCATCAAGGATTCCACAGCACACTTAGGTACTGTGGTGGTAGATTTCAGGGAATCTTTTGAGGAAATGTCTGCAATGTCTGAGAATGTGAATTCAGAGGCAGCTAAAATTGCAGAAAACGCAAATAATCAGGCAGCTATGACGGATAACTTTATAGGGAGCATAGAGTCTTTTGGAAACTCCATTGACACTATTGCAGCTCAAATTGATGATTTATCGGATAGTGCACAGAATATGAAATCCTGCAACAGTGAGGTGGATAATCTGATGCAGGATCTGGTTGAAATAAGCAATCAGAATGGAGAGGCTGTAGAAAACATCAACAGACAGACCATGGCGACAAACCAGTCTGTTCAGGAAATTATGGAGGCTGTTGACATAATAACAAGCATTGCAGGACAGACTAATCTTCTGGCACTGAATGCAAGTATTGAAGCAGCGAGAGTTGGAGAACAGGGTAAAGGCTTTGCAGTTGTGGCAGAACAGATAGGAGAGCTGGCAATACAATCTAAAAACTCTTCAGCCAGAATTGCGGAGGTAGTAGATTCTCTGATTCACAATTCAAATGAGAGTGTGGAGGTTACCAAGACTCTGGAGGAAGCCTTTAACCGACAAAACGAAAAGATTCAGGAGACTGAAGAAATATTTGGAAGACTGAATAAGGAAATCGAAAATGTAGGTAATGCTATCGTAGAGATAGACAGGGAGGCTGAATCAGCAAAGAACCATGGAGATTCCATGAAGGGACAGATGGAAGCCCTGAGAGAGACGGTAGATACCAATACCAGCAGTATAGAAAACACAGTGTCAGAATTACAAAAATTCGAGGAAGTGGTTGAAAAGTGTATGGTATCTACAGAGACAATATCTGATGTATCTGAAGAACTTGTGGGATATGTGGCAGATGTTGCAAAGAAAAAGGAGAAGATTAACGAGGAACGGAAATAGTTGTAAATTTATTATGAAATTATATGCATAGTGCATATGATTATATATATTAAAAAGAAAGGGAATAATCATGGTAGAAAAATTATTTAAGCTCAAAGAAAACAACACTACAGTGAAAACTGAAGTCATTGCCGGTATTACTACTTTTATGACAATGGCGTATATTCTCGCTGTAAACCCATCCATCCTTTCAGCATCGGGAATGGATTCACAGGCTGTTCTGATGGCAACTGCTTTAGCTGCCTTTATCGGAACAATGTGCATGGCATTGTTTGCCAACTATCCGTTTGCGCTTGCTCCGGGGCTTGGACTCAATGCGTATTTTGCATACACAGTATGTGGTTCAATGGGATACTCATGGCAGTTTGCACTTCTGGCTGTATTTGTAGAAGGACTGGTATTTATAGTTCTTTCACTTACAAATGTGCGTGAGGCAATCTTTAATGCCATCCCAATGACACTCAAGAAGGGTGTTTCTGTTGGTATTGGACTTTTCGTTGCTTTTATCGGAATGCAGGGAGGATACCTGGTAGTAAATAGTGATTCAACACTTGTAACTGTTGTTTCATATGCTGATCCTGAGACTTTCCACACAGTTGGAATCAGTGCAATCCTCTGTATAATTGGACTTTTGGTAACAGCTATTCTCTACACAAAGAAAGTGAAGGGTTCTATTCTTATCGGAATCATTGTAACCTGGGTACTTGGAATTATTTGTCAGCTTACAGGTATTTATGTGGTAGATGTTGAGGCAGGATTTTATTCACTGATTCCTTCATGGGCAACATTTAATCTGGGAGCAATAGGGCAGACATTCGGACAGTGTTTTAACATGGATGCAATTGGAAGTGTAAAGATTGTTGACTTTATCGTTATTATGTGCTCATTCTTATTTGTAGATATGTTTGATACACTTGGAACACTGATCGGATGTGCTGACAAGGCTAAGCTTCTTGATAAGGATGGACAGCTTCCACGTATCAAGCAGGCGCTTCTTGCAGATGCTGTTGCCACATCGGCAGGAGCAGTGCTTGGAACATCAACAACAACTACCTTTGTAGAGAGCTCAGCAGGTGTTTCAGAGGGTGGAAGAACAGGACTTGCTTCAGTTGTGACAGGATTCCTTTTCCTTGTCTCAATTTTCCTTGCTCCTGTATTTACAACAATTCCGGGCTTTGCAACAGCACCAGCTCTTATCTTTGTTGGATTCCTTATGGTATCTGCAGTAGTTGATATCGATTTCAATGACCTTACAGAGGCTGTGCCAGCATACCTTGCACTTATCGCTATGCCACTTATGTATAGTATTTCAGAGGGTATCGCAGTTGGATGTATCTCATATGTTATTATCAATCTTGTATGCGGTAAGGCAAAGAAGATTACACCACTTATGTACATTCTTGCAATACTGTTTGTACTTAAATATATCTTCTTATAATCGAAATCCTAATCGAAATCCTAGTCGGCAGCCTTGGGGCTGCCGATTTTAGATATACAAATCAGAAGTAAAACATTAAAACTAAGAGGGGAAGAGAAATGCCAGTATTTGATTTTGACAATGAACCAACAGACAAAAAAGCAATTTGTACATACGAGACTTTTCGGTCTAATGAACATATGCCAACAGTGGAGAAGCCAATTCTCCTGTTAGATAACAGTGCAAAGAAATGGAGTCATCATTCCATTGGAACATTTACAAATCCGGTAAAGAAGACAACCTTTGAATTCGACGGTGAGGATGGAACAGAAGTAGCTGATATAATAAAGATAGACAGCAGATTTGTGGCATTACACAAATGGCTTGGTGAAAACCACATTAAGGTGCAGCTCTCAGGTGAGAATACAGATGAGGGGTATGCAGTTTATAAAATAAGAGAAAATGTGTCTGGAAGTGGAAATAAACTTTCTGCTGAGGACGGTTTTCTTCAGTTTATGATAGACAGGCTTCTCGCAAGCGAAGCTCCAAGCGAGGAAGAAATCGACGAGGATGGAATAGAAGATGGCGATGATATGAAGCTCACAAGTATTCAGAGCATCACAGATTTTATTACCTGCGCAGGCAGAACTTTGCCAGATAATATACAGCTATGGGCAAGACGAAATCTTGCCGTTGCCAAATCCTCAGAGGTATCGCCAGAGGAGAGACGTCATGCTCAGAGAGCCTTGTCAATAATGATGAACGTTCAGTGGAAGAGCAATTACTTTGAGGCCATTGACCCTGTTGAGGCAAGACGTATTCTTGATGAGGAACTGTATGGCCTTGAGCGTGTAAAACAAAGAATTATGGAAACAATCATACAGATTAACAGAACTCACACACTTCCGGCCTATGGATTGCTTATATGTGGACCTGCTGGTACAGGAAAGTCACAGATAGCATATGCAGTAGCAAGAATATTAAAGCTTCCATGGACAACTCTTGATATGAGCTCTATCAATGACCCAGAGCAGCTGACAGGAAGCTCTCGAATTTATTCTAATGCAAAGCCGGGTATCATAATGGAGGCTTTCTCAATGGCTGGAGAGTCAAATCTTGTATTTATTATTAATGAGCTTGATAAGGCTGCGTCAGGAAAGGGAAATGGAAACCCTGCTGATGTACTTCTCACTCTTCTGGATAATCTGGGATTTACAGATAACTATATGGAATGTATGATTCCTACAACAGGTGTGTATCCTATTGCCACAGCAAATGACAAGGACATGATTAGTGCTCCGATTTTATCACGATTTGCGGTGATTGAACTTCCAGATTATACGCCTGAGGAGAAGAAGGTTATCTTCTCTAAGTTTGCACTTCCGAAGGTGTTAAAGAGAATTGGGTTAAAACCTGATGAGTGTATTATCTCAGAGGAAGCGCTTGAGGCAATTGTTGATATTCACAAGAATACTTCAGGAATCAGAGATATTGAACAGGCGGCAGAGCATCTGGCAGCAAATGCTTTGTATCAGATTGAGGTTGATAATCTTGAGAGTGTGACCTTTACAGCAGATATGGTGTATGAGCTGTTGAGATAGAAAATCGCACAACTTTCACCCTTGATTTTAACGTACAGTTTCAATGGGCAGCCGGAAAGGAAAACAATCAAGCCTTGAA
>CAMFPD010000169.1 GCA_945971355.1 uncultured Lachnobacterium sp. | reverse complement strand
CCAGACAAAGTTCTGTTTACAAGGGCAAGAGCACATGGCATACGGTTACTTGCTGCAAGAAGAAGTTCCTCCCACATAAGTGCAAGTCCTGCCGATGATGTAGCTGTGAGACTTCTCGCTCCTGCCGCCTCCGCTCCAATTGTTGCAGACATTGATGAATGCTCACTCTCAACAGGAATAAACTCTGTATCCATCTCTCCATTTGCGATATATGTAGAAACCATCTGTGGAATCTCAGTTGAAGGTGTAATCGGAAAAGCTGGCATAACATCTGGATTAATCTGCTTGATTGCGTATGCAACTGCCTCGTTTCCTGATAATCTGTCTTTTATTGCCATCTCTATTTGCCCTCCTTCATCTCAATTGCTCCAAATGGACAAACATTTGCGCAGATTCCACAACCCTTGCAATGATCATAATCAAAATCAAGTCTCTTGCTGTCCTTTACCGGAATGCTGCTATCTGGACAAACTGGTGCGCATAGCAGGCACTGTTTGCACAAATCAGCCTTGAATACAGGAGTGTTTGTTCTCCACTCTCCTGTATGAAATTCCTTTGAAGTTCCAGCGGCAAACATCATAAGTCCCTCTGTAAGTTCCTGATGAGGTGTCTGCTCATTTATTTTATGTACATCTGTTCTCATAACTATATAAACGCTCTCATTTCTTTTTCATATATAAATTAAATCATAACTAAACTTTTCTTGCTTGGGAATGCGCGTTAGCTTTGCTGACATTTTCATCTGCCCATTCTACAGGTAAATTATGCAGTAAGTCTGCTCTGACTCTGAAGATCCTCCTCAAGAGCTTCAAAGGTCATTGTCAAAGCCTTCATGTTTCCCTCTATAACCTCTGGCTTCTTGGCAAATTTATGCTGATAAGATGCTCTCATCTCATTAATAAACTGTTTCTGATCCATAACTCCACTAACAGCAACTGCAGCTGCAAGCATTGGTGAATTTGGAAAATACTTTCCAAGCGCTTCCACAGAAATTCTTCTGGCATCCACTGTGTAGACATTTCCCTCATAACCATTTAACTCATCTCTGATCTCCTCTGCTGATTTAGGAGTATTTACAATAATTGCACCCTCCTTTTTAAGTCCTACTGTCACATCAACAGAGTCTAAAAGAGACTCATCAACTACAACTACAAGATCCGGAGTATAAATATTTGAATGAACCCTTATCTCATTCCTGCTTATTCTGTTGTAAGCTGTAATTGGTGCGCCCATTCGTTCTGGGCCATACTCTGGAAATCCCTGAACATAAGCTCCTGTCTTGAAGGCAACATCAGCCAATAAAAGAGCTGCTGTCTTTGCACCCTGGCCTCCACGACCATGCCATCTGATTTCTAATCCACTACTCATTTTTTCATTTCTCCTATATCATTAAATATTTTCATGTCATAAATGATATTTTTTCAACATCATTCATTATAATTCATTATTTAAATAAGTAAAGTGAAAATATGAGAACTATTCATCTGTAAGATGAATATATTTCAACACAAAAAACCTCATATTGTTTAAGAGATTGCTAAACTTATCTCTCAAAACAATATGAGGTCATCTAATATCTTACTATTTTCTTAATCCCGGCAAAGATATCTCATCTAATACATCATCTATAAAGCCTTCGGTATCATCTCTCACTGTCTTCCACTGAATCACTTCAAGACTATTGAGATAGTCGGACTGTCCGTCAAACACATCTGAAGAGGCTTCTTCCTTAACAACTTTTCCGAGAAAATATCCTCTGGCAAGAAGCTCGTCATCGCACTCTAATTTGAAACCCTTCACATTCATTTTAAATCCATTCTTTATCTCTTCCCAGTTAAGTCCACCTGTCATTATATAATTTTTGTCATTATTACCAAAGTATGTGATTGTCATGTCCATCCAGTTTGTGGCATCAGGATTTCTCTCAAGCACCATCTCCATACTTTCATTTTCTGGCAGTTCATATGTAAATATACACTTTGATGCATTTTCACCATCCAAAACCAGAAAAGCACCTTCCAAAACATCTGACAAATCAAGTTCCATTCTGCTTAAATTATTATCCTTTGTCAGATACATAGAAATCTTAACATCATAGTCAGGATCCTCCATTCCTAGAAGCTCCCATATGAAATGTCCGTCTCCCTTATGTATTGTCACCAGAAATCCATCATTGTCGATTTCCTCTACTTCAATCTCCGTAATAAGTTCAACTATATTGGAGTAATTATCCCTAAACCACTCTCTATCAATGTCTGAGGTAAGCTCCGGCATCTTAGGAAACCAATCCAAATCTGTTGGAAAAGCATAGCCTATGTCACTTCCCAAAAGCGGTGCTGTAAGATACCATGTATTATCCTGGGCATACATATTCAATTCCCCAGCTTCTATCCATAACAGATTAAGACTCGATTCACTGGCAAACTTCTTCTGATCAAAAGACCTGGTTGCCTCCATATCTATGGAAATAGAAGCATCAAGTCCCTTAATCTCCGGCAGCCCCATCACTCCGGTAATCCTTGTATCTGAGTTGGCATAATCACTAAACAACTCCATAATATCAACATCATATAACAAGTATTCCTTATTATTTAATGTAGACTCAGAAAATTTGATTATTGAGCTAAGAATCCTGACTCTTGGATTGCTTTTGACAATAAGCATTCCAACCACTGCCAACACAAGCAAAACAGTCAGAATAACTATTACGATGATTTTTTTATTTTTCTTCATTTTTCCTGATAATTTATTTTTTATGTTTCTGTCTTCTTCTGGCACGAATCTCATCTATCACTCCTTCAAAAACAGAAAGTAAAGTAATACTAATAAGCACACCGCCTAAGATGTCTGTAAACCAATGCACTCCTGATGCGAGTCGACCGAACACAGTGAGCGCCAACACTACAGCACAGACTACCTTCAAGACCGTTCTTGCCATATCACTTGTTATATATCTCTTCAGGTATTTATCCAGAAGAATAATTGTGCTTCCCATAATCACACAGATAAGCATTGTATGTGATGATGGAAAAGACGCCTCAGGTGCTGTCTCATCTGGCATAATCACCGGTCTGTAGTTGATTATAACAACTTCGAACAGAGCATAGAATGCAACCAGAACCGCATACAATCCAGCAAGAGAAAACAGTTCCTTATCCACCTTAAAAAGGCTCTTTCTGAGTATCATCTGAAGTCCTCCAAACAGTGCAAAGCAAAGTGCAACAAGGATAGCAAAGATGCCAAAAACCTCTGTTATTTTGTACCAGACCATATTAATTTCAAAAATTTCAGCAACAGCACCATTTATTGATGACAAACCAATACTTGTGCCTGCCGGTCCGATTGCCGCAACATCACATACCTTCACAAGAACAATAAGCAATATAAACAGCGCTCCTGATATTCCTGAAGCAATAAATTTCTTGTTCATTTTTTCCTCCTATTAGGGATACTGTTTTCATAATTTATTCTCATCCCCATTGTCATGTTATTCTTATTTAATAATATATTACAAGAAACAAACTGTCTATGAAACATTGCTTAAAAAATCATAATATTTTCTTAATTATTTTATTATCGCAAAGAGCTTTGTAAGCAAGAATTAAATCATCGTCCTGCAGTACTCCTCACCTCACATGGAAACCACGCTCTTTCTCATCCAGAGGTATCTCATGGTATTCCATCCTGTCTATCCTTATGTATGAGCCCTCATTAATAAGTTTCAGCATCTCATTAATCTGTTCCTCTGTTCCCTGTGCCTCCATAATCACAGAACCATCCCATTCATTTTTTACCCAGCCTGTAACCCTGCAGCCATTTGCCGCATACTGAGCACGATATCTGAATCCCACTCCTTGTACTGCACCTGTAAACCTAAATGCCTTGCGTATCATTCCTAAGCCTCCCTTTATTTAATCCAGATATAATTTATATCAAAAACTAGGCTTGCATCTCACAAGACACTATTATATCTGAATTGTTCAGTAACTTAGGCAGCCACATCCTCCTCCAGCAAAATAGCCTTGAGTTTTTCCTTGATGATTCTGTTATTTTCACCAGCCTGAATTGACAGTACTCCCTCAATAATGATCTCCATAATCTTTTCATCTTCCCTTGACTTTTTCTCCAGCTTTCTTGCAATAGGTATACATATCCAGTTGGCAAGTATTGACCCGTACAAAGTCGTGATAAGAGCAAGAGACATTCCACTACCAATCATTGATGTGTCATTAGTCATTGATCCCATCATATTGATAAGTCCAAGGAGCGTTCCTACCATTCCCCAGGCTGGTGCATACGCACCTAAGTCCTCCCAAAATTTTACCCTATTTCTATCTCTGTCTTCAATATGAAATAACTCTGTTTCCATAATATCTTTTACTAATTCAGGGTCTGTTCCATCTACAATCAAATCTATTCCTTTTCTCAAAAAGTCATTGTCTGTCTGATGTGACAGTTCCTCCAATGCCAGAAGACCTTCTCTTCTGGCTGTATCAGAGTAATTCATAATGGCTTCTGACACATCATCCTGAGAATACTTTGATTTCTGATAAGCCACTCCAAAACCTTTCAAACCAAAGACAAAATCCTCAAAGGAATCCGAGGTGGCAAGCACAGCAAAAAAAGTTCCTCCAACCGTTACCAGAAGAGATGGAAAATGCAGTAGCTTAATTATTGCCTCTGCACCTCCGTTTGACGCAATCCCAAACATAATTACCAAAAAACAAAATACGAATCCACTGACTCCTGCTTTATTAATATTTTTCATCATATCACCTATACCCTTTCCACCAGTTCCATGGTCTTATCTGTCCCTATGCAAATGGTATCAAGGCTTGATTATATAAGCAATCTACGATTTGTAGATTCACTCTATGAAAAGGGGAGAGACTTAAGCAATCAAGTCTCTCCCCTTTTTATAAGTACTAACTCAAACTTCCCACTTATTTCGGTACGGCATTGCCACCTGCAATTTTTGAGTTATGCGGATAGGGGCATACTCTCGGCTTGAGCCGTTCCGTTGTGCTCCCCTTGTTCCCATATGGCACCCTGCACAATTTACAATACAC
>CAMFPD010000168.1 GCA_945971355.1 uncultured Lachnobacterium sp. | reverse complement strand
GGGAAAAGTGGATTGCCATTGAAGAGATTTTTTAATACAAGTGGCATTTTGTATAAGGAAATGCAGTTAAAGGACAAGCTTACTGCTATGAATGAGGATGAACAGCTTAAGCTTCTTGCTACGAATGGAATGCTTGTGAAGCGCCCTATTCTGGTTGATGATGAGAGGGTTCTTGTAGGCTTTAAGGAAAAAGAATGGGAAG
This sequence comes from uncultured Lachnobacterium sp., assembly GCA_945971355.1. Classification (GTDB taxonomy): domain Bacteria; phylum Bacillota; class Clostridia; order Lachnospirales; family Lachnospiraceae; genus Roseburia. The sequence continues at coordinate 4,895 of CAMFPD010000168.1, read as the reverse complement.
AGAAAGTTAGATAATTAGTATGAGAAATTCAGGTAATAAGGAAGAGCTATTAAAGAGCGGCCCTATATTCAAAACAATGCTTGTGATGGGAATTCCTACATTTGTAGCACAGTTTATTAATCTCATGTACAACATTGTTGACAGAGTTTATATTGGTCACATTAGTGGCTGCGGTGCGCAGGCATTGACTGGAGTAGGAGTGTGTTTTCCGATTATAACGTTTATTTCGGCTTTTACAAGTCTGATTGGTATGGGTGGTGCTCCACTTGCGGGCATTGCCCTTGGAGCCGGGAACAGGGAAAAAGCGGAAAAAATACTGGGTAACAGTTTCAGTGCATTAATCCTTGTATCAGTTGTGCTGACCATTGTTTTTCAGCTGATAAAGAAGCCCTTTCTGTATATGTTTGGTGCATCTGATGCCACATATTTATATGCAGGTCCATATTTGAGTATTTATCTGGTTGGAACGATTTTTGTGATGATTTCCATGGGTCTAAATACATATATTACAACTCAGGGAGCAGCCACTACAGCAATGTTTTCTATAATAATTGGTGCTGCTGTGAATATGATTCTGGATCCTATATTTATTTTTGCACTTGATATGGGAGTGAAGGGAGCTGCTTATGCTACTGTAATTTCGCAGGCAATCAGTGCAATATGGGTACTTCATTTCCTGACAGGGAAGAAAGCTACACTGAGAATAAAAAGAGAGAATCTGGGATTAGATATACATATTTTGATGAGTATATGTGCTCTGGGTATATCACCTTTTATTATGGGGGCTACAGAGAGTCTGATTTCAGTTGTGTTTAACAGTGGTGCTCAAAAATATGGTGGCGATTTGTACGTTGGCTCCATCACTATTCTGCAAAGTGTAATGCAGATGATATCTGTTCCAATGAATGGATTTGCATCGGGAGTGCAGCCTATAATCAGCTATAATTATGGGGCAAAGAATATGGAGCGAGTGAAGAAATCGTCATTTACACTTATTGGAATTACTTTTATGAGCTCCTGTGTGTTGACACTCATTTGTATGACTATTCCTGGAAAAATTGCAGGATTATTTACAACAGATGTTAAGCTAATTGATATTTGTAGCAGTGTGCTGCCAATTTTTATGGCAGGAATGCTTGTATTCGGTCTTCAATCAGGCTGTCAGAATTCCTTCTTATCACTGGGAAAAGCAAAGCAGTCTTTGTTTTTCGCCTTGCTTAGAAAGGTTATTCTGCTTACACCACTTGCATTAATTCTTCCTGGAATTACAAATAGTGTAATGGGATTGTATTATGCGGAGCCAATCAGTGATGTAATATCAGCAATATGCTGTGTTATTGTTTTTATGATAACTTTGAAAAGGGAAATAATATTAAAGGAATAATAGTGGAGATGCAGAAGAAAAAAATATTTGGAAAAATAGCAGTAATAGCATTACTAATATTTGCAGTTTGGTTTTATCGTGATTCTATGCAGGATATTTTATGGGGAATCAGACAGATTACGGCCAAACAAATTGTAATATGTATGATTCTTGCTACAATCTATTTCCTTTTGGATGGAGCACTTATTTTGCTGGCGGCCAGGGAATTCAACAGAAAATGTAGGGGCAAAGATGCTGTTGCCACTACATTTTTATGTGAATTCTATCGTCTGATTACACTTGGAAGTGGTGCCTGTTTTGCAGAGATTTTGTATGTGACAAAATCTGGAACAACGGCATCTCAGGCTACGGCCTCAGGAGTGTATAAATACACTTTGAAGAAAAGTAGTATTTTTATATTTGGATTGTTTGGATGTGTATATTTATTTGCTCGGAACCACACCAGAGAAATGATAAGCAGCTATAGTTTATTTATAATTATTGCAACTACCATATGTCTTGGAATTATAATTGTTCTGGTATTGATTTCTATTTCAGAGAAATTCTCAAATTTGCTTGTATGGTTATTGGAAGTATTAGCAAAGAAAATATCCTTTGTTAAAAAGAATGAAGAAGAATGGATGAACTATATCAAGTGCCTTAGTGTGGAGGGAAGAACTCTCTGGAAGAATAAAATGAAGAGCATATCTATGCTTGGAATAAATTTGCTGAAATGTCTGGTGATTTACAGTGTGGTAGTGGTTATTTTGAGCGGTAATGGTGTATTGTCATGGGTTGATATTATTGCAATTATGGCTGCATCATATTTTCTTGCAGGTGTTATTCCTGCACCATCTGGAGTGATGTCTCTGGAGTTTGTCTATGGTTTACTTATGGGACCGTTTCTCGCTGTAGGAGTATCGGTGCCAGCAATACTTACATTTAGGTTCTTTACATGGATTTATCCAGCAGCAATTGGTGGATTGTTCAAGCTATTGTATAGAGGTTGGAATAGTACTTCTGCTCCTTTATGATAAATCCAGAAATGCTAGTAGATTGAAGGTTTTTTTTGGAAACAAAATTTTTATAATGCCAGGGGAGTGGATATATGGAATGTAACGGTTGTGTGGGTGGTTGAATAGGGGTAATGTAGCGGCCTAAAAAATCAGTCTTGACATAGAAGCACAATAGGTATATGTTATCGTATAATAAACGAAGGATGAGACTTCAAATCTAGATTTAGGTCGTAGAACATCATCCAAATACAATGAAAGGGTAAGTGTGAGAGCTTTGATTATTAGATAATTTCCTTAGCAAAATCAATAAATTATAGGTGAAAGCGTAGGCTTTCTATTTTGCATGCGAGATTATCAATCAAAAATCACACTTACTGATATATTGGGACACTATACTAAGGGTAGTGTTTATTTTGGTAATCTCTCTTTGCGCAAAGGAGGGATTTTTTTATGGCAAAAAAACAGTTAATATGTGCGGAAAATATAAAGGTATCATTTGGAGAACAGGATGTGCTGGACTTTGACAAGTTCCAGGTGTTTGAGGGAGATAAAATAGGTCTTGTAGGAGTGAATGGGGCAGGAAAAAGTACATTGCTTCAGGTTTTAGCAGGTGAATTGGAGCCGAATCGGGGCTTTGTAAGAATTAACTGTGAACCATTTTATTTCAGGCAGTTTGAGGAGGCTTGGGATTGCTATGAGCTGGATGGCAAAGAGGTAAAGACAATGGGCGTCAGGGAGCAAATATGGCAGGAACAGGTTAGTGGAGGCGAAAACACAAGAATTCGTCTGGCACAGCTGTTTGGCTGTCAGAGGGCTGTAGCTTTTCTGGATGAACCTTCAGCAAATCTGGATCAAAAAGGAATTGAACTGCTTACAAAACGTTTACAGGATATGGAGAGTTTTGTGCTTGTAAGTCATGACAGAGCGCTGATGAATGAGGTGTGTAATCAGATTGTGGAGATTTCGTTTGGAAAATTGCAAAGCTTTGACGGGAATTATGAAGTATATAAAGAGATGAAACAGGCGCAGACAGATAGACAGTGGAGAGAGTACGAGCAGTACAATTCTGAGAAAAAGAGACTCCGGAAGATATACTACGATAAGAAGGTAAAGGCACAGAGAATAGAAAGTAAACCGAGAAATATGTCATCGAGTGAGGCGAAAGTGAGAAATTTTATCGGAAACCGCAAGGTGGAGGATAAGGCTAGAAGCATGGAGAAAAGCGCAACCAACGTAATGAAGAGATTAGAGCATATGGAGGTTAAGGAGAAACCAAAGGAGGTTTCTAAGATGCGTCCAGATTTCAGACTCACAAATCCACCTGAGAATCCTATTGTGATAAGAGGAGAGCATATATCTTTTGATTATGATGGAAAAATGGTGTACGAGGATGCGTCATTCGTAGTTAAAAACAAGAGTAAGGTGGTTATTTCAGGCGATAATGGTGCGGGAAAGACTACATTGCTAGATATGATAATTGATAAAAATCAGATTTATGTAGTTCCGGGTGCGAAGATAGGCTATGTGAGGCAAAATCTGTCCGATATTGATATGGATAGGACAGTTCTGGAAAATGTAATGGAAGTGAGTATCCAAAAGGAAGAAATAGCCAGAACAATTTTGGCAAGACTTCTATTGTCTGAGCGCGATATGAAGAAAAAGGTTAGCTGTTTATCTGGTGGAGAGAGGATGAAGCTGGCATTTGCAAGGCTGTTTGTATCGGATGTAAATCTCTTAATATTGGATGAGCCTACTAACTATTTGGATTTGCCATCTATTGAAGCCTTGGAGGAGTTGCTTCAAGAGTATGAGGGTACCCTTCTGTTTGTGTCTCATGACAAGGAATTTGCACAGCAGATTGCCACGGATATGTTGGTTATAGATAACGGTAAGGTGATAACTGTTCTGTAGATGTTGGGATATAGTAGATGTTGCTTTAAATGTGAATAATTATTTCATGAATGTAAAGTTGTCTGACTTTTGCCTTGAAATGAGGAATAAATGTGTTAAAAATTCATCCAAAGAAGCTGCCAGTTGCAGGTTATATTGGAGAGGTATATCATTCGGACGTTTTGTTTAAAATACATTGTTTTATATACTAAAAATCGTGATATTGACAGAACTGGCGAAAGTAGTTATGATAGTTGGCTGTGGTGACTTAACAACACTACTATTAGGACTTGATTTCCACTGCTTTTTAATTTAGGAATAGAAAACTGCGCCACAGCCTTGGCAGGCCATAGCGAAGCGATTTTGTTCAATTCCAGTTTGGTGAGGCAACTTTTCACCGAAAGAGGATGAATACAAAAAGTTCAAGGAGAAAATCTCTATCATGAAGTTAATTCGTATATTTCACCAAAGCCAATCATCTCAACAAAAAAATGGAACTTTTCAGGGCATCAGTTCCTTTACACTACATATCATCGCCATGCTTCTTATGCTGTGCGACCATTTTTGGGCAACTATTCTTTCCCAATACGCCTGGCTCACCTGGGTAGGCAGGCTTGCTTACCCCA
>CAMFPD010000167.1 GCA_945971355.1 uncultured Lachnobacterium sp. | reverse complement strand
TAGGTTTTAAAGTATCTGAAAATCAATAAAATAGACGCATAGCTGAAAAAACCTCCATCCAATGCAGCGGCCTTTTGCCGATATTCCAACATTATATCATCAGTTACTTTTATAAGAACCTCTTCCTTTGAATCAAAATTTCTATAATATGATGCCCTTGCAACTCCTGCCGTTTTTACAATATCAGTTACCGTTATATCAGAAAATGGTTTCTGATCCATCAGCTTAATTAAAGCTCTGCTTATCTTGATTTTTACCATTCTATTGGCTTCGTATCTCTTGTCAGTCACTTTCATCTTTAACCTCAAATCTTGTAATAGTCCTATTATCACTGTAGTTAAAATGATACATTTTGTCTCACATTAACCCATTGAAACCTTTTTTTATAATGATATAATTCAACTCATGTAATTTGATGTGATACAAATTATATCACATATTAAACTGATTGAATAGTTGGAGGTAAATATGATTATTATTACAGATACTGCGTCAGATATCCTTGAGTCAGAAGCCAAAGCAATGAATATTGAATTGATTGCACTTTCATCCAGCTTCGAAGATGAAACAATTGAGGGGAATACAGAAGAGTCTTTTGAAAAGTTCTACAAAAAACTCGAAGAAGCAGCAACACTGCCTGCTTCCAGTCAGCCGTCTCCTGATAAATACCTCACCATTTTTGAAAGTGCCAAGGAAAAAAATGAAGACGTACTTGTTATAACTATTTCCTCAAAATTATCTGGAACATATAACTGTGCCGTACTTGCAAAAAATATGGCAGAATACGACAGAATTTTTATAGTAGATTCCCTTCAGGCATCTCTATCTCAGAGAATGATTGTCAACTATGCTGTTAAACTTAGGGCTGAAAACTTCACGGTTGAAGAGATTGAGCAGAAGCTCCTTGAGATTAGAAGCCGTATCTTTTTAACAGGGGTACCAGCAGATATGAAGTACCTGAAAAAGGGTGGAAGAGTATCTCCTGTAATAGCAAATATCGGAGATGTAATTGGAATAAAACCAGTTCTCTGGCTTAAAGACGGAGTCATTGAATGTAAGATGAAGGTTCGTGGCCTCAAGGCTGCCAAAGCTGGAATGCAGTCTTTCCTTAACGATAATGAAATATCAGATGAGCTTCCAGTTATGTTCGGTCATAGCAATAATGAAGCAAAGGGAGCGTCCTTCATGAATGAAACAATGGAGAAGTTCAATCTAAACGAAAGTTCACTTCATAATGTAGGGCCAATAATAGGAACGCATATTGGTCCAGATGCTTTGATGATGAGCTTCGTAAAAAAATAGTCCTCTTATACAAGATAATCCTCTCAATTGCAGCCGCTAAGTTGCATAATAAGAGGATTATTTTTGTTTGAGCAATCCCTCCTATATGTGATATGATATATGCGGTGTAAAAACACATAGTTTTTGCGTAATCTTTCAAATAATCACCAAAATTTTGTTAGGAGAAAATATGATATATATCGGAAATCACTTATCATCAACTAAAGGCTTTCTTGCAATGGGAAAAGCCGCTACCAAGCTTGGTGGAAACACCTTCGCTTTTTTTACAAGAAATCCCCGAGGTGGGAAGGCAAAAGACATTGACCCCGCTGATGCCCATAAACTAATGGAATATATAGAACAAAATGGATTTGGAAAATTAGTGGCACATGCTCCATATACCATGAATCTGTGCTCTGACAAGCCGGACATACGCGAATTCGCTAAAAATATGCTTATTGACGATATGAAACGAATGGAGTACACCCCTAACCAATATTACAATTTCCATCCAGGCTCACATGTGGGGCAGGGGGTAGAAGCTGCCATTTCGATAATTACAGAGGCAATAAATGAAGCGATGTTTCCTGAGATGACCACCACCATTTTGCTTGAGACCATGGCAGGAAAAGGCACAGAAATTGGGCGCAATTTCGAGGAACTAAAATCAATAATTGACGGCGTAAAGGATAAATCCCACATAGGTGTATGCCTTGACACATGTCATGTCTGGGATGGCGGTTATGACATAGTAAATGATTTTGACGAGGTCCTGGATGAGTTTGACCAGGTGATTGGCCTTGAATACCTGAAGGCAATTCACATTAATGACAGTATGAATCCATGCGGTGCTCACAAGGACCGACACGAAAAGATAGGAGAGGGACATATTGGCAATGATGCTTTTAGAAAAATTGTCAATAATCCCAGAGTTCAGGGACTTCCTTTCATATTGGAAACACCAAACGATGATGCCGGATATGCAAAGGAAATTGAAATGATTAAATCATGGCAGAAGTAGTCTGATAAATTGCGGGTAAAACGCTGATTAGTAAACCTTAATCAGAAAACAGAACAAAGCAACTAATAGTATGAACAATGGGAGTAAGAAAATGAACAGTAACAATGAAGCATTAGCACAAAAGGTAATAAAGGGCTTAAAATCCCGAAATATGGATGGATATTATGTAAAAACCAAGGAAGATGCCCTCAAAAAAGCATTAGAGCTCATTCCTGAAAACAGTAAAGTCACAAAGGGCGGCTCCATGTCTGTACTTGAGATAGGTCTTGCTGAGGCTCTTAAGAGTGGTAATTATGAGTACTGCGATAGGGATGCTATGGAAAACAAGCGTGAAGCTGAGTTATTTGCATATAACGCTGACGTATATTTAGGAAGTACAAATGCAATTACAGAAGACGGTATTTTGGTAAATATCGACGGAAATTCCAATCGTGTTTCTGCGTACGCATACGGCCCTAAAAAACTTGTTTTAATTGTAGGCATGAATAAAGTTACAGCAGATGTAGACTCTGCCATGAAACGCGCCAGAAACGAAGCAGCACGACTCAATGTAAAGCGCTTTAAATTAGACCTGCCATGTGTAAAGACAGGCTCATGCATAGAATGTAAATCTCCTGATACAATCTGTTGTCAGTTCCTGATAACAAGATACTCAAGACATAAGGATAGAATACATGTAATTCTTGTGGATGAGGCATTGGGATACTAATATTTTCAATCAGATAAGAGCAGTAGGGGTGACTTATCCACCCCTATTTTTCATTTTATACCTTCAATGTGCCATTGTTCTTTAAAGAATCTTAAAACAGGAAAATACTTTATTAATATTTCCACATAGAATTCTTAGCCACGATAGCAGTGGAAATCATGAGTAAAACTCCGGCTACAACAAAGCACCATTTTATCGTAGCAATACTGAAAAGAGATGATAGAAATAGAGCAATTATCTCTACGATATTTACCCCCATATTTAAAGTTGACAAGGAAGCCGCTCTGTTATCATTCATATCCATATCGTCTATCAGCTTGTTCTCACGTTCCATAAGTAAATATTCAGGCACCGACACAAACAAAGGTGTAATACACATAATACAAATACTAATTACTTTATTATCAACAATTCCAAGCAGGATCACGATAATTCCTGCCAGTACAAAAAACAAACTAAAAGCCTTGTTTTTAGATATTTTTTGGTTCAATGAGATAATAGGTTCCGCTAGCATCTGAATCATTGAATAGCTTAGAATAATTACAGATATCCATTCCTCGGATATTCCCATCAATACCAATTTCTCAACATAAAAGAAGTTAATAAGTATCCATATTAGACTAAAAAGCGACAACAAAATCAATATACTTCTCGTCTCCCGATTAATAAAAAAATATGCAATTTCCCGTAAATCAGGAGCCGAGACATCATCCTTATTAAAAGAATCCATACAAACTTCTTTTTTCTCAACTAGTCCAATTGAACAAATTTCTGCCACAATGCCAGAAATAATTGTTGCGATGAGTAGTCCGTTCATTCCCCAATATTTATAAATAAACACATATATTATTGTGCTGATGATAAAGCCTGCCGTCCCAAAGTTACCTGAATGCGCTGATTTTTTCGCAAACATATCCTCTCCATATGTACTGTATATATATGCCTCACAGGTTCCCGATGAAAAACATGCTCCTACACCTTCAATAATAGCTTCCATAACAAATAACCATATAGAATGATGTAAAAATGCAAGCATTAGCATAATACGAGCCAAGAGCATTACTGTCTGTGACAGAACAATTGACTTTTTATATCCTATTTTGTCTGTTATTAATCCTGTTGGAATCTCCCCCAGAAAAATTGCCAGAGAAAGTATTGCCTGAAGTATAAAAAAAGTTGAGTTAGAAACACCTGCCTGTGTTCTGATAAGAAGCGCCACAGGCGCATAAAAGATAAGCCCATTAAAAAAACAGACTCCATCGTAGCTATCAATTTTCTTTAACATAAAATCATTCTCCTTATTTACTAAATCAAATGCAATCAAACTAAGCTACATATCTGTAGCTACAATTCTGTCCATATTGAATTAGCAAATAATCAATGTTTCATATTATGGATAACCTCTGAATCTGTTATATATGGTTTGAGTTTAACACAATAGATATAACCGGTCAATTGTAATATAAGCTGCTCTTTCTTCTCTTATCTAGCTTATAATAATCAAACTAATCATAGTCTAAATACACGGAGCATCTTTAATTTATAAACGAGGTCGAGCCCCCATAACCACACATACAGTGTTATAGTTATCCCAACAAGAAATGGAAGGAGTACTATTTATGCTGAAAAGATATGTTATTGCTCGGTAGTCCGGGCTTAAATAATTGAATACTCAAGCTCAGATGAATATGAACTTTTCCTGGATAACGATAGTGAGTTAGCTATGACCTACGGAAATGATTTAAATTTTCTAAAAAGAAATAATGCAGAATTTAGATAAGAGCTAAAAGCCAAATGATGCGCATTACATATAACATTATATGTAGCATTGTTTGGCTTTTATAATTAGTTGTGATACACTAATTATAATTTTATTGAGTGGACTGATTTTACCGTTGAATAGATCCAACAGCTGACTCAAATAACAAATAGTGAATTTGTAGACATGTTGTAGGAATATTAAAATAAATTTTAGGAGCTGATTTTGTGAAAAAAATTATTAATTTATCTCTTTCAATACTTATATTTTCAACACTTCTTCTAGGTTGTTCTTCAACTGCTGGAAGTACTCCAGATAAGACAAATTCTACAATGAAGA
>CAMFPD010000166.1 GCA_945971355.1 uncultured Lachnobacterium sp. | reverse complement strand
AGTCTCTTATGGGTGCAATTAATAAAGCAAAACCTGCTAGCTTAAAGGGTCAGTATATTAAGAGTGCAACTCTTACATCTACAATGGGACCTGGCGTTAAGTTAAACGTAGTTAAGATTACTCAGTAATTTTAAATAGTAGGTTGGACGGTGCAGCCTCCTACGGAGGGGCACTGTTCATAGATATAGAAACTAATCAACAGACCTATCAAACGCCAAGCAAAAGTTTTGCGGAAAGTAATTGACATCCGTAAATTAGTTTGATATAATAGCAAAGCATATTGCCGAAGACAGTAGGTGGCACTCGTCAGAGAAGCCGTAACTAGATACCTACCGAGGGGATTTTTAGATGTGATACATCTTGAGATTGACTTGTACCCTTCTGTCGACAGGCAGGAGGGTTTCTTTGAATATACCTCATGTCTTTTATGCGAAAATCTAAAAGGAGGTAAATGAATCATGGCAAAGGTAGAACTTAAACAGCCTATCGTAGAAGAGATTTCTGGAGCTATTAAGGACGCAGCATCAGTTGTAGTAGTTGATTACCGTGGACTTACAGTAGCAGAGGATACTCAGTTACGTAAACAGTTAAGAGAAGCTGGCGTGTCTTACAAGGTATACAAGAATACATTAGTAAGCCGTGCAGTAGAGGGAACTGAATTTGAAGGCTTAAGAGAAGTACTTGAGGGACCAAGCGCTTTCGCAATCTCAGCAGATGATGCGACAGCTCCTGCAAGAATCTTAGCAAAATTTGCTAAGACAGCTCCAAAGCTTGAGATTAAAGCAGGTGTAGTAGAGGGAACATTCTACGATGCAGATGGAATGAAAGCAATCGCTTCTGTACCAAGCAGAGAAGAACTTCTTTCAAAATTACTTGGAAGCTTACAGTCACCTATCGCAAATCTTGCTCGCGTTCTTAATCAGATCGCAGAGAATGGTGGTGCAGCAGATGCAGCAGTAGATGCAGCTCCAGCAGAGGAGGCTTCAGCCGCTGAGGAAGCACCAGCAACAGAGGAAACTCCAGCAGCAGACGCTGAGTAATCTGGAAGCAAAACATATTTTGATTAAATTTTAATGGAGGAAAATAAAATGGCAAAGTTAACAACAGCAGAGTTTATTGATGCTATCAAAGAGTTAAGCGTATTAGAGTTAAATGATTTAGTAAAAGCTTGTGAAGAAGAGTTCGGCGTATCTGCAGCAGCAGGCGTTGTAGTTGCAGCAGCAGGTGGAGACGCAGCTGGAGCAGCTGAGGAGAAGACAGAGTTTGATATCGAGCTTACAGAAGTAGGACCAAACAAGGTTAAGGTTATCAAAGTTGTTCGTGAGCTTACAGGTCTTGGACTTAAGGAAGCTAAAGAAGCAGTTGATGGCGCACCAAAGGTTATCAAAGAGGCAGCTGACAAGGCTTCTGCAGATGCAGCTAAGGCAGCACTTGAGGCAGAGGGAGCTAAGGTTACTCTTAAGTAATTTAACTTACAATGTCAATTCAGGGATTCTCATAAGAGAATCCCTTTTCTGATGTTTTAATATATAAAAGTGCTATTTCTGTATTTATTATCATATTGAAATTATTTCTTCTAAAATTCTAAAATTTCCCTTGCATAATAATTGAATTTGTTGTATAGTATACGTTGCACTATTGTGGTGCAGTAGGCATTTCCATACTCTTTTTTAGGAAAAGACCTTGTCAAGAGGTTTTTTAGTACTAAAAATATGTGATGGAATTCATGCAGTTGAGAAAATCCACAAGATATTGAGTGTTGTGGGAATGAAATCAACACCATCTAGATTTTTCTAGATTAATAATAAAAACGAGAGGTGAAACGTCAATGGAGAAAAACAGAATACGTCCAGTCGCTGCTGGAAAGAACATGCGTATGAGTTACTCAAGACAAAAAGAGGTTTTGCAGATGCCAAACCTGATCGAGGTCCAGAAGGATTCTTATCAGTGGTTTTTAGACGAAGGTCTTAAAGAAGCTTTTGCAGATATCTCTCCAATCGAGGATTATAGTGGAAAGCTTAGCCTTGATTTTGTAGACTTTACATTGTGCGAAGATGATGTTAAGTATACAATTCCTGAGTGCAAAGAGAGAGATGCAACATACGCAGCACCTTTAAAAGTCAAAGTAAGACTTCATAACAAAGAGACAGATGAAATCAATGAGCATGAAATTTTCATGGGTGATCTGCCTTTGATGACAGAAACAGGTACATTCGTTATCAATGGTGCTGAGCGAGTTATCGTTAGCCAGTTGGTACGTTCTCCTGGTATTTATTATGGAATTGCCCATGATAAGATTGGAAAGACACTTTATTCATGTACTGTCATCCCTAACCGTGGAGCATGGTTGGAGTATGAGACTGATTCCAATGACGTTTTTTATGTAAGAGTAGATAGAACACGTAAAGTACCTATCACAGTACTTCTTCGTGCACTTGGAGTAGGAACAAACCAGCAGATCCTTGATATGTTCGGTGATGAGCCAAAGATCCAGGCTTCTTTCGGCAAGGATCCTTCTATCACAGAGCGTGAGCCACAGGGAAGCTTCGAAGCTGGTTTATTAGAGTTATACAAAAAGATTCGTCCGGGTGAGCCTCTCTCAGTTGAGAGTGCAGAAAGCCTTATTACAGCTATGTTCTTCGACCCAAGAAGATATGATCTGGCTAAGGTTGGACGTTACAAATTTAACAAGAAATTAGCTTTAAAGAATCGTATCAGTGGACAGGTTCTTGCAGAGGATGTTATTGATCCAACAACAGGAGAGGTTATGGCTTCTGCTGGAACTGTAGTTTCAAGAGAGCTTGCAGAAAATATTCAGAATGCAGCCGTTCCAGCTGTATGGATTCAGACAGAGACAAGAAATGTAAAAGTTCTTTCATCTATGATGGTAGATATCAAGACTTGGATTCCTGAGCTTGATACAGCAGAACTTGGAATTAATGAACTCGTATACTATCCAGTTCTTGCAGGAATTATGGAGGAGAACGAGACTCTTGAGGAGCGTATTGAGGCTATCAAGAGAGATATGGCTGACCTTATTCCAAAGCATATTACAAAAGAGGATATCTTCGCATCTATCAACTATAATATGCATCTTGAGTGGGGAATCGGACATGATGACGATATCGACCACTTAGGAAACAGACGTATTCGTGCCGTTGGTGAGTTGTTACAGAATCAGTACCGTATCGGACTTTCAAGATTAGAGAGAGTTGTTCGTGAGAGAATGACAACACAGGACTTAGAGGGAATTTCTCCACAGAGTCTTATCAATATTAAGCCAGTAACTGCAGCTGTTAAAGAGTTCTTCGGTTCTTCACAGCTTTCACAGTTCATGGATCAGAACAACCCACTTGGTGAGTTGACTCATAAGAGACGTTTATCTGCACTTGGACCTGGTGGTCTCTCGAGAGATCGTGCCGGATTCGAGGTTCGAGACGTACACTACTCTCACTATGGACGTATGTGTCCAGTAGAGACACCTGAAGGACCTAACATCGGTCTTATCAACTCATTGGCTTGTTATGCACGTATAAATGAGTATGGATTTGTAGAGGCACCTTATCGTAAGATTGATAAGACTGACCCTAAGAATCCTATTGTTACAGAAGAAGTTGTTTATATGACAGCTGATGAAGAGGATAATTATCATGTAGCTCAGGCTAACGAGAAGCTTGATGCAGAGGGACATTTTGTTCGTAATTCTGTATCTGGTCGTTACAGAGAAGAGACACAGGAGTATGACAAGACTGCATTCGACTATATGGATGTATCTCCTAAGATGGTATTCTCAGTTGCTACAGCCCTTATCCCATTCTTGCAGAATGATGACCCTACACGAGCTCTCATGGGATCAAACATGCAGCGCCAGGCAGTTCCACTTCTTACTACAGAAGCACCTGCAGTAGGAACTGGTATCGAGGCAAAGGCTGCAGTTGACTCAGGTGTCTGTGTAGTTGCAAAGGCTGCTGGAGAGGTTCTTTCTTCAGAGTCAAATAGAATTGTTATCAAGGAAGAGGACGGAAATAAGAGAGAGTATATTCTTACAAAATTCTCTCGTTCTAACCAGTCAAACTGCTATAACCAGAGACCTATCGTATTCAAGGGACAGCATGTTGAAGCTGGAGAGGTTATCGCAGATGGTCCTTCTACAAGCCAGGGTGAGTTAGCTCTTGGTAAGAACCCACTTATTGGTTTCATGACATGGGAAGGATACAACTACGAGGATGCTGTACTTCTTTCAGAGCGTTTAGTAGAGTATGATGTTTATACATCTGTTCATATTGAAGAATACGAGACAGAAGCTCGTGATACAAAGCTTGGACCAGAGGAAATTACTCGTGATGTACCTGGCGTTGGTGATGATGCTCTTAAGGATCTTGATGAGAGAGGAATTATCCGTGTTGGTGCTGAGGTTCGTGCTGGAGATATTCTTGTAGGTAAGGTTACTCCTAAGGGAGAGACAGAGCTTACAGCAGAAGAGCGTCTCTTGCGTGCAATCTTCGGTGAAAAGGCAAGAGAAGTTCGTGATACTTCATTAAAGGTGCCACATGGTGCATACGGAATCGTTGTTGATGCAAAAGTATTTACAAGAGAGAATGGCGATGAGCTTTCACCAGGAGTTAACCAGTCAGTTCGTATTTACATCGCACAGAAGAGAAAGATTTCTGTTGGTGATAAGATGGCTGGACGTCATGGTAACAAGGGTGTAGTTTCACGTGTTCTTCCAGTTGAGGATATGCCATTCCTTCCAAACGGACGACCACTTGACATCGTATTGAACCCACTCGGTGTACCTTCACGAATGAACATTGGTCAGGTCCTTGAAATTCATTTGAGTCTTGCTGCTAAGGCCCTTGGATTCAATATTTCAACTCCTGTATTTGATGGAGCAAACGAGATTGATATCGAGGATACACTTGAGCTTGCAAATGATTATGTAAATCTTCCATTCGATAAGGAAGAGCTTGAAGCAGATCAGCAGTCAGAGCATCCATATTGGAATGCAGATACTGAGATTTTCTATGATAAATATGTTGATGTTCTCCGTGAGGACGTTATGGATTACCTTTCTACAAACAGAGCTCACAGAGCACTTTGGAAAGGCGTTCCAAT
>CAMFPD010000165.1 GCA_945971355.1 uncultured Lachnobacterium sp. | reverse complement strand
GAGCTTATAGAACAGATTTTAAAAAGACTTCAGCCGATTGCCGAAAAGCAACAGGTGGAGGTTGTTCTTGAAAGCTTCAGGCCTGTATCAGCAGAGGTAGATGAGGTTAAGCTTTCTCTTGCCATTACAAATCTTGTGGAAAATGCAATAAAGTACAATAAAAATAATGGTGAGGGCTGGGTTCACGTATCCTTAAATGCAGATCATCAATATTTTTATTTGAAGGTGGAGGATTCGGGAATGGGTATTCCTGAAGAATCCTTAGAACATATTTACGAAAGATTTTATCGAGTGGATAAATCTCATTCCAGAGAAATTGGAGGAACTGGTCTTGGTCTTGCCATAACCAGAAATTCAATTTTGATGCACAGGGGTGCAATAAAAGCCCACAGTGTACTGGGAGAAGGAACTACCTTTGATGTGAGAATACCACTTAATTATATTGCGTAGGAGAGGGATATGAAGAAGAAAATATCAGTATTTATTATGATTTTATGCCTTGTCCTATGCACAGCTTCATGCGGCAGTGAAGACGAGACAGCAAAATATCAGGTTTATTATCTGGATATGGATGAGACAAGCATATTAGGTGTTGATTATGAAATCACAGCAAGTGAAGATAACCCATCAGAGGTGGTTGATGAATTGATTGCTGCTATGAAAATGCCACCTGATGTAACCGGATACAGGGCTACCATACCGGAGAAGGTTGAAGTTATCAACCATTCGGAGAGTGGTTATCTGTTGACATTGAATTTTAACTCGGCATATTATGAGATGGACAAGACAGAGGAAATTCTTGTAAGAGCAGCAATTGTTAAGACTATATCACAGGTAAAGGAGTTTAGTTATATTTCCTTTACAGTCGATTCGTCACCTCTTTTAACAAAAGAGGGTACAGTTGTGGGAAGTATGAATGCTGACAGCTTTATCGAAAATCCTGGAGAACAGATAAACACAAGTCAGGAGGTAACTCTAACTCTTTATTTTGCGGATGAGACAGGTACACATCTTGTAAAAAAGAATAGAGTCGTGCATTACAGTACAAATATTTCTTTGGAAAAGCTTGTAATGGAACAATTAATATACGGAACAGGCAGTAACGATGTGAAGGCTACAGTTCCGTCTGTGAGTAAGCTTATTAATATATCTGTGGCAGATGGAATATGTTATGTCAGCCTGGATGATAATTTTAAAAACAATTTGAATACTGAGCTTACGGAGCAGGTTATTTTGTACTCCATTGTTAATTCATTAACATCTCTGCCTGGGGTTGATAAGGTGCAGATATCTATAAATGGAGATACAAGTGGAAAGCTTATGTATAACTACGATTTGTCTGTTATGTATGAGCCTGATGAGTCTCTGGTACTTAGTGAAAATGCGTTAGAGACTGAAGCAGAAGCGGAGGAGGTACAGTAAGATTAGTAAGCGTCCGATGGTGATGCTCGCGATTGTATATCTGTTGGGAATTGTGTACTCGCAGACGGACAATAGAATGTATCTGGTTCTTTTGTTAATAGCTATGATTATTTTGCAATTTAGATTTTTTATGCAAAAAAAATGGCGGAGAATTGTGGTGGGAAGTGTAATTCTTCTTACCACATTCTTTACTGCAAGTATGTTATCTGATAGGGAGAGTGTAAAGAGAGATACATATTTGCCACAGATATACGATGGGGAAACGGTAACTGTATGGGGAGAGATATACAGAAAAGAATATAAAAACTACAGCTATAATATATACATTTCTAAGGCGGCTGTGGATTATGGTGATGGAATTTTAAGGTGCAATGACATCCTTGTCTATTTAGATTCTTGCGATTATTCAATCGGTGATGTTCTCAAAATTGAAGGAAAAATAAAAGAATTTTCCACTGCAACAAATGAAGGTGAGTTTGATTTGAAGCAGTATTATATGTCTCAAAAAATCGATTTTGCATTAAAGGGTGAGGACTGTATTTTGCTGGCTCAGGATGGGTATTCAATTGGGCACTTTCGATATGGAGAGTGTCTTTATAAGGCGAGGTGCAGGCTTGTAGAATCCTTGGAAAACATAACGGACGAAATCACCTCCGGTGTGCTTAGCTCTATGATTTTGGGAGATAAAACACTTATAGATGCGGATACAAAGTCATTATACCAAGCCTCTGGGATATCACATGTGTTGGCAATTTCTGGGCTTCATATATCAATACTGGGAATAGGCTTGTATAGGTTCCTGAGAAAAAAGGGAATTTCATTTCTTATTTCACAGCTTTTATCGAATCTGATTATATTATCCTATGCAATTATGACAGGAAATGCCATATCGACAAAACGTGCTGTGTGCATGTTTATCCTCATGACATTAGCTAATACTCTTGGAAGAAGTTATGATATGTTAAATTCTTTGGGGATAGCTGTTCTTATTATATTGATTGATAATCCCTTTGCTGTAGGTTATGCGGGGTTTGTTTTTTCTGTGGTGGCAATTTTAGCTATTACAATTGTGGTTCCTGCAATGAGCAAAAAAACTGAGAATGGAGTTGATATTGATAGTAACGGGAATAATGACAGTAATAGTGAAGGTAGTGCTAATAGCAACAAATTAAGAACTATTATGAGGAATATGTATGAAAATAACAGGGATGGTTTTCTGAGTGGTCTTGCAATACAGTTAACTACACTGCCTGTTGTAAGTTTTTATTATTATGAAATACCTTCTTATGCGGTGCTTTTGAATATGCTTGTACTTCCGTTTTTAAATATCCTTTTTATCTCCGGGCTATTTGCCTCTGTAGCGGGGGTGTGCAATGTGACCTTGGCAAGAATAATGGTGCTTCCGGCAAAGTTTATATTAAAGCTGTATGAATTACTGTGCAATGCAGCGTTAAAACTGCCAAGGTCGCAGATTATAGTGGGTAAACCAGAGATGGACAAGCTTGTTTTGTATTATAGTCTGCTTTTGTTGGGAGTGATTTTTATTAAAGTGTTTAGCAAAGAAATATCGAATGGAGGAATGTGGCTCTTAAGGACTGGATGGATTATGGGACTTGTTATAATACTTTTGCATCACAGGAGTATCGGCTTTGAAATTGATGTGTTAGATGTGGGACAGGGCGATGGAATTTATATCTCTACCTGTGATAATTACAATTTATTTATAGATGGAGGAAGTACAAGCGAGAAGGAGCTTGGCAAATACACGATTTTACCATTCCTGAAATCAAAGGGAGTTAGGCAGGTAGACTATTGGTTTATCACACATGCGGACCAGGATCATATGGGAGCGGTAGGAGAAGTGCTCGAAGATGGATACAAGGTGGACACATTTGTGATTGCACAGACTGCACTGAAGGATGAAGCAATGCTTGAGCTTGTTAATGAAGCAAAAAACTATGGATGTAATCTTATGTACATGAGAACAGGTGATGTGCTGGATTTTGGAGAGACAAGGATAAAATGTATATATCCTGAACAAGATGCCTGGGATAGCATGGGAACAACTGACAGAAACGAAATGAGTCTGTCATTGGTTTACGAGGATAATGATTTTAAGGGTGTATTTTGCGGAGATATTTCTGAAGCTGTAGAACAGGAAATAATAAGTAACTATGAGGAACTAGATATAAGAAATGAAGAGTTGTGTGATGTGGATTTGTATAAGGTTAACCATCATGGTTCAAAATATTCAAGTGGTAAAGAATGGCTCGATATACTCAACCCGACAGTTTCGGTAATATCCTGCGGAGAGAAAAATCAATATGGTCACCCCTCAAAAGAAACCATGAAGAGACTTGAGGAAAAAGACAGTGCAATTTATATAACTATGGATGCAGGACAAATTTCTGTTAGGAAGGAAGAGGGACATGTATTCGTGGAATGTTTCTTGAAGAGTAGGAATGGTAAATTATAAGAAATTGTTTGATGAGAGATTGACATAATGTGATGAGGGATTTTACATTCAAAATGGACATTCTGCGGCAACAACTATATAATACTAATTATGAAAACGATTGATAATGATATTAAAGATGGACGAATAAAAAGAGCATATTTATTATACGGCGAAGAGAGATATCTCATCAGACAGTATAGGGATAAGCTGAAAAAAGCAATTGTAACAGAGGATGACACAATGAATTTTTCCAGCTTTGAGGGAACAGAAATAAATCAGAAGGAAATCATTGATTTGGCGGAGACACTTCCATTTTTTGCAGAAAAGAGACTTATTATAATGGAGGATACCGGACTGTTCAAAAAGGGCGGAGAGGATTTGGCGGAATATTTGCCAAGTGCACCGGAGAGTACATTTTTTGTGTTTGTGGAGGAGGAAGTAGACAAACGTTCTAAAATGTACAAAGCAATTGGGAAAAGTGAAGGAGCAGCGATAGAATTTTCTCAACAATCAGATGATACGCTTGCAAGATGGGTTGGTGGAAGAATAAAAAAGGAAGGCAAGGGGATGACTCAGGCTGCCTACAATCTTTTTATTGCGAAAACTGGATCTGATATGGAAAATATTGATAAGGAGCTTGAAAAACTTCTTTGCTATTGCTTAGAGAAGGACACTATAGAGGAAGCTGATGTGGAGGCTATAACTACAGAGCAGATACAAAGTAAAGTGTTTGATATGGTGGATGCAATTTCAAATCATAAACAAAAAGTGGCATTAGATTTGTACTATGATCTTCTGGCTTTGAAAGAGCCTGCTATGAGGATAATGTTTTTGATTACGAGACAATTTCAGATGCTTATGATTGTTAAATCGATGAGCAACAAAGGTTTTGGAAATAAAGATATTGCTTCCAAGGCAGGGTGTCCGGAATGGGCGGTTAAGAAGTATCAGGCGCAGGGGAGAGGTTATTCTCTTGAACAGTTGAAAAAGGCTGTGAATGATGGTGTCTCATATGAGGAGGCGGTAAAAACTGGACAGATGAATGACCAGTTGGCTGTGGAATTGTTCATAATGCAATATTCAAAATAACTATAAGGAATTTATCTATTGGGGAGATGTTCTCCCCTTCTTTTATTGCATAAAAAAAGAACTGCTGGAATGACGGTACCAACAGTTCATGTTTTTTATATTTATTAAGCTACGCTGTTAACAAGTTTGCTTAAACGAGAAACTTTT
>CAMFPD010000164.1 GCA_945971355.1 uncultured Lachnobacterium sp. | reverse complement strand
CCGAAAAATCTGTGGAAATGATACATGTGAAGGATTTAACAACCATAACCGGATACGTCCGTGGTGGCTGCAGTCCCCTTGGAATGAAAAAGCAATTTCCAACAGTGATAGATGAAACTGCACAGATATATGATGACATTTACATTAGTGGAGGGCGAATTGGTACAACCATCCGTCTCAACCCAAATGATCTTGCAAAAGTAGTCAACGCAAAATTTGCCGATATCCTCGCTTAGGATACCGGCAATTTTCATTTTATTTTACTATTCATTTTCTTGTCTAAGCACAATCCCCATAGGTGCAATTTAGCTTGTAATATCACTTCCACCCTTTGCCAGGTCAAGAATCATCTGCAATTCTGCTCCCTCTGCCGGTGCCTCACCATGTACAATATGCTTATGCTCCCCATTGATTTCAGCCAGCAGTGTCTTCTTCTCAGGTGCAACCTCAATAAGATAATAGTGAGCCTCCTCTTTAATATTATCCCATGTGATATATGCTCTGTGACTACATCCCACTGTCTTATCACGCTCCTGGAAATCCACTCTTATTGCAAGCAGATTTTCAGATATACTCAAAGCCATTACAGAGAATTCCTCCTCCAGATACGGATACATCTTCTTCTGCTGATATGACTCTTCGTACAACTCGTCGATATACTGTTCCTTCTTATCCGCAAGTGTATCTACAAAGCTCTTACCCTCTGTGAATAACTTATGTGGCAGGAAAATAAGCTCAAACTGCTTTCTTTCAAAAACCGCATACTGTTTTGCATCAAGCTTAATGGCCTTAGTCTTACCCTGTACCCCCTGATTACCAGCCCCTGCTGCTTTTGCTCTGTTTTTCTCAACCTCATCTATTTTCTGCAGAAGCTTATCCTTGAATACAAGATTATTTGTAAATGGATTAATCACTATTCCAGATATATTCGTTGGAGAGTTTACTGCAAGCCGTACCAGCGCAAGAAATGGCATATTTAAAATTGCAGGGCTCTTTGGTGCCTTTTCAATATGTGACTTGCTGGTATAAATAGGTAAAAACAGCTCTCCCTCATCATTTTTAATCATCATTGGAATCGGCTGCTTATTTTCAGCCACATTCGCAGGAACAAGAAACCTCGCAAGACGAGCCTTGTTTAAAAGTATATTTAAATTGTCCGGTGTATTCTCCTCCTTATACACGTCAATCAATTTCTCTACTTCCGGATTTTGAACCTCAAGTGTTGTGTTTGGGTCCTGATTAGCCAAAATATCCGCTAATTTTTTCTTGTCTATCATTATGAATTCCCTTCTCACTGTAAATAGTTCTATTAACGTCAAAATAGTCTAAGCTTGACGCCTAGACTATATTTTAACACATTTATACATAATTTTGAAGTTTTTCCATGATTTTCATGTCACGAATTATCCACTTTTTATCATGACACTTCATATTTTGACTAATTATATCTTCCAACGTTGCCCATACCAGATGATATCCGTCCCTGATTTCGGATTCCGTCATATTAGTTTCTGACATCTCATCTTCCACATCGCAGGTGTATACATATGTGTGACATATATATTTGACTTTAGGATCATATATATCCCTTCTTACTTCTAATACCTCTCCAATGGGCTTTATGCTGTCTCTTATAACAATAAGTCCAGACTCCTCCTGAACCTCTCTAATAACAGCATCCTCATGTGTTTCGCCTTTATCAATTCCACCACCGAGAATCTTGTACATGCCATATTTATCCTGCTGCATAGCATATTTTCCATCACGGCATACAACCCCCCTGACCGCAAACCGTTCAAAGGTTCTGGTTGTGTCGCTATAGTTCTTTTCGTCAAACTCAAGTAGCATATGCATAACCTTATCCTCCGTTTAGGTTCATTTTACACTAGTTTGACAAAATATTAAATAGTGAAATATCTGGAATAGTTTTCCTAATCCAACAATGACGCTCCACAATTCGAGCAAAATGAATTGCCCTTCGGCTGCTTTACACTGCACTGCGGACACATAACAGCTCCCTGAACCTCCATCAGTTCATCTTTGAGTGCGTCAATCTCCACCTGAGCCTCAACTATAGAAGCAAAGAAATCCTTCTCTGGAACATCCTCGTCCTTGTGTGCTTCATAATATGCTCTACCAAGAGCTGCAAACTGTTTCTCCACAAAATCCTCTTTTGTGTGGATATCAAGCTTTAATTTTGCTACGTTTGAAGCTTCTGATACCTTGTCTCCAACTTCCTTACCTGCAGAAACAATATCTGTTTTAAGTTTATTGAAATCAATTCCCATATTAATCTACCTTCTTTCTCATAAAAATAACAAGACAAATTACTGCAAAGATTACTGCTCCGGCCGCTGTTATGCTGGCAATCATCACCTTATTATCCGGCACCATAAGGCTCACTCCCTGGAAGAGAGTAAACACACCAAACACAGCAAAAATCACAAATGCAAGAGTGTGAAGCACACTCTCTGAAGCCTTATTCTGTATAAGCTTTCCGACAAGCATTCCAAGAATATCTGCCGCAAAAAGGCCTATAGAGCATCCAATCCATACTACAAGTGCTGAACTGATTCCCTCATTTGCACCAAAAGTAATTGCTGTAAGTTGTGTCTTATCTCCAAGCTCTGCTACGAAGAATGTACAGAAAACAGCGAGAGGGGCAAACGAAATTTTGTTTTCTCCCGCTCCTTCCTCTTCATCGTCATCCTCCGCCAATGTGCTCGCTGCAAAATAAAGGAAGGCTCCTGCTGCAATTAATTTAATAATCCACTCAGGTATCAATTCACCTACAAGTCCTCCCGCCAGAACTGCAAGACCATTTAACACTAAAATAGCAACTCCAGTTCCGATAATAATATCCCTTGTTTTATACTTAGAGGTCATGGCCACAAGCATCAGCTGAGTTTTGTCTCCCATCTCAGCAATAAATTCTGTGAAAAGCACTTTTAAAAATAATAGCATGTTTCCCATCCTTTGTGTTTATTTTCTTTTGCTTTAGTAATTTCCTATCTCACAAAAATATATACTGCATAGGCAATATATAATGCAAGCATTATAAGACCTTCACCCTTGTTGAGCTTAGTTTTGGTCCATGCCATAATCCATACAACAATAGAAAATACTATAAGAATTATTATATCAATTATGTTCTCTGTGATAAAGGCAATTGGGCTGATTGCAGATGCAATACCAAGCACCATGAGGAAATTAAATACATTAGAACCAATGGCATTACCAAGTGCCATATCCACTTCATTCTTTCTGGCTGCTACGATTGATGTAACAAGCTCAGGAAGTGATGTTCCGATTGATACAATTGTTAGTCCAACAAGTGTCTGTGACATTCCAAAATCAATTGCTATTCTGCTGGCTGAATCTACAACCATGTCTCCACCAACTGCGATAGACGCCCCACCTAATACAATGTAAATAAGGCTTCGTGGCATAGATAACAGTTTGATTTCTCCCTCTTCTTCAACTGCCACACCGCTATTTTTATGCTTTAACGCAATTCTCACAAGCACTATAATATATACCGCAAACAACACCAAAAGAATAGCACCATCCACATGTCCAAGTTCCATCCCAATAAAACCAAATGCTAACAAAAAAACTGCACACAATACGGAAAATGGAAAATCTCTCTTCAAGGTCTGCTTGTCGACTGCAACCGGTGTCATCACTGCACAAAATCCAATTACCACCATCAGATTAAAAATATTAGAACCTACAGCATTACTTACAGCCAATGCGTTGTTATCTACCAACGAAGCTGTCACACTTACCGCAGTCTCTGGAAGTGATGTTCCCATAGCTACAATTGTAAGTCCAATTATAAGCGATGGCACATTAAACCTCTTTGCCACACTTGAGCTTCCCTCCACGAAGAAATCTGCTCCCTTGACCAAAAAAACAAATCCGATTACCAATAGCACCATAACCAAAGCCAGTGGCGCGTTGTTAATGAAATTACCCATTTTGTCCTCCTAATTCATATGCGTTGTAATGTCTAATTTATTGAACAAATAATCATCCATTATATGAGTCTGTCAACCTTCATACAATAAAAAAACTCACGTACACCCAGTCTGTCCATTTGACATTCTGCGTATACATGAGTCTCATTCTTTAAGACTTGCCAGGTCCTTAGACCGGGTTTGTTGACAAATCACGATTTCTCGCGAACTACTCCCTCACGGAATATATTCTGTTCAAAAGATTTAATTTACTATACCAAAGTACACCATCCTTTGTCAAATATTTTTTGTTGACAATTTCACCTTTATGAAACTATAATATACCCAATTGAAGTATTCAAAGGCTATGAAGGGAACAAGTACTTTTGTGTGAAACAAACAGAAAGCTGCCGGTTGATGAGAGGCGCATGGGAAGCATAGGAGGAATACATCTCGGAGCTTTGCACCGAATATATTTTATTAGTAGGCTGCAACGGAGTGGCGCACGTTATAGATGCTTAAGTGTTGTAGGACACTTACTAAGGCAGACTGTGTGAGCAGTGTGCGAATTAAGGTGGTAACACGAGATAATCCCCCTCGTCCTTAAACAGGACGGGGGTTTTTTATTCTTTAATTTTGGAGGTTAAAACATGACAATTTATGACGAGCTTGTTGCCCGTGGTCTTATTGCCCAGGTAACAAATGAAGAAGAAATCAAAAATATGATTAATGAGGGAAAAGCTACATTCTATATCGGATTTGACTGTACTGCTGATTCCCTTACAGCTGGACACTTCATGGCACTTACACTTATGAAGCGTCTTCAGATGGCAGGAAACAAGCCAATCGCCTTGATTGGTGGTGGAACAACTATGATCGGTGACCCTTCCGGAAGAAGTGACATGCGTAAAATGCTCACAAAAGAAGACATCGATCACAATGCTGAATGCTTCAAGAAACAGATGGAGAAATTCATCGACTTCGGTGAGGGAAAAGCTATGATGGTTAACAATGCCGACTGGCTTTTAAACCTTAACTACGTTGAATTGCTACGTGAGGTTGGAGCTTGCTTCAGCGTAAACAACATGCTTCGTGCAGAATGCTACAAGCAGAGAATGGAAAAAGGCCTTTCATTCCTTGAGTTCAACTACATGATTATGCAGAGTTACGATTTCTACATGTTATACCAGAAATACGGATGTAACATGGAGTTCGGTGGAGATGACCAGTGGAGCAACATG
>CAMFPD010000163.1 GCA_945971355.1 uncultured Lachnobacterium sp. | reverse complement strand
GCAGGTATAACATCAGATAAAAGAAGTGGAGAGTTTGATATTGATGTAACAAAGCAGGTAACTAACCTTGCGGATTATAACGAAATTCCAGTGACTTTGTCTGCAGACTATGAGGTTACTGAGGCAGCAAAGAATGAGTATCTGACTCAGCTTTTGACAACTTACGGAGCAGATGCATATAAGGAAGTGACAGATAGAACTGTGGTACAGGAAGGTGATTATGTCAAGGTTGATTATACAGGATACCTTGATGGAGAGGCCTTTGATGGAGGTGCAGCAGAGGATGTGCTTTTAGATGTGTCAAATAACTGTGCAGTAGCAGGCAACGGCTTTATAGATGGATTTACATCAGGAATAATTGGAGGTAAGGTTGGGGAGACAGTAAGCTCAGATGTGACATTCCCAGAAGAGTATCAGGCAGAAAACCTTGCAGGACAGCTTACAACCTTTGAATTCAATATTAAGGCAATCTATTCTGATGAGCCAATTACAATGGATGAGCTTACGGATGAACAGGTCGCAGATATTTTTAGTGAAGCTGGAATAACAACAGTAGCAGATTTCGAAGAGGCTGTTGAAGCGGATTTGAAACAGCAGGCTTACAGTGCAACTGTTAACGAAGTAAAGGCATATATGATTGATAATTCTACAGTTGAGATTCCACAGGATTACCTGACTGCAAGAGTGGCTGAGTTTGAAGCCTCTTTTGCAAAGGATAATTGTGCTGAGGGACAGACTCTCGAAGATTTGTTGACAAATACTTATGGTATTTCTCTTGAGGAAGCTGAAAAGACCTGGACAGAGAATATTACAGAGCAGATTAAGACTGAATTCATCTTTGGATATATAGCAAAGCTTGAGAATATTGAGTTTGATGAGGAGGCTTATCAGAACTATATCTCATATATTGTTGAACAGGGTGGAGCAGATTTTGCAGATGCCACAGCAGTGTATGAGTATTTCGGTTCAGGAAATACTGAGGAAGGTGAGGCATATCTTCGCAATCAGTATCTGGTTAACAAGGCAATTGACTTTGTGGCTGAATCGGCAAACGTAAGTTATATGAGTGGCGATGAAAATACAGATACAGAGGCAATCTCAGAGGATACAGAGGCAATCTCAGAGGATACAGAGGCAATCTCAGAGGATATAGAAGCAATCTCAGAGGATACAGAATCTGCTGAGTAAATATAGCCTACTCTGTACTAATGATATCAAGTGGATAATTAATGTATATGACAATGTAGGAAAAGAAAGACAGGAAATGTATAAATAAGGAGGATAAAGAGAATGGATCTTGTAAACATTCGCGATATATTTAAAAACAAAGAAAAATATGCCGGACAGGAAATTAAAATTGGTGGATGGGTAAGAAGCAATCGTAATTCAAAGAATTTTGGATTTATCGTTGTAAATGATGGAACATTCTTTGAGCCAATTCAGGTTGTATATGGCGATGGAATTGCAAATTATGACGAGGTTGCAAAAATCAATGTCGGAGCAGCAATTATCGTCAAGGGTGAACTTGTACTTACACCAGAAGCTAAGCAGCCATTCGAAATTCAGGCAAAGGAAGTTGAAATTGAGGGAGCATCTACACCGGATTATCCACTTCAGAAGAAGAGACATACATTTGAGTATTTACGTACAATCTCACATTTGAGACCAAGAACAAACACATTTGAAGCTGTATTCAGAGTTCGTTCATTATGTGCATACGCAATCCACAAATTCTTCCAGGAGAGAGACTTCGTATATGTACACACTCCAATTATCACAGGAAGCGACTGTGAGGGTGCTGGAGAGATGTTCCAGGTTACAACACTTGATATGAACAATCTTCCGATGAATGAGGAAGGCAAAGTAGATTTCGCACAGGATTTCTTTAATAAGCCAACAAATCTTACAGTTTCAGGACAGCTTAACTGTGAGACATATGCTATGGCATTCAAGAATGTGTACACATTTGGACCTACATTCCGTGCAGAGAATTCAAATACAACAAGACATGCTGCAGAGTTCTGGATGATTGAGCCTGAAATTGCGTTTGCAGACCTTGATGATGATATGATGCTTGCAGAGGCAATGCTTAAGTATGTAATCAATTATGTAATAGAGAATGCTCCAGAGGAGATGGCATTCTTTAACAACTTCGTGGATAAGGGACTTCTCGACAGACTTGAGAATGTTGTAAACAATGATTTTGCACGCGTGACATACACAGAGGCAATTGACATTCTCTCAAAGAACAATGATAAGTTTGATTATAAAGTATCATGGGGATGTGATCTTCAGACAGAGCATGAGAGATATCTCACAGAGGAAGTATTCAAGAGACCTGTATTCGTAACAGATTATCCAAAGGAGATTAAGGCATTCTATATGAAGCTTAACGAGGATGGCAAGACTGTTGCAGCAGTTGACTGTCTTGTACCGGGAATTGGAGAGATTATCGGCGGAAGTCAGCGTGAGGATGATTATGATAAGCTCCTTGCAAGAATCAATGAGTTAGGCCTTAATGAGGAAGATTACAAGTTCTATCTTGACTTGCGCAAGTATGGTACAGCACGTCACGCAGGATTCGGACTTGGATTTGAGAGATGCGTAATGTACTTGACTGGAATGTCAAATATTCGTGACGTTGTTCCATTCCCAAGAACAGTTAATAACTGCGAACTTTAAAAAATGCTTTTCTTATTGTAGTTGCTATGCTATAATAACGAAGATAGGCGGAGTGTTTTGCTCCGCAAATATAGAGCGAAAAGGAGAGATTCTTATGAAGCATGTAAAGACATTAAATACTAGAAAGTTACAGAACACAATCAAAAAAGGCGGATGTGGTGAGTGCCAGACATCATGCCAGTCAGCTTGCAAGACTTCTTGTACAGTTGGAAACCAGACTTGTGAGCAGTACAAATAATTTAGTTAACGATTAACGGAAATCGACCGCGCGCACAGCGTGCGGTCATTTTTGTGATTATAGGTCAATATACAAAATAAAGTGAAGTTGCGGAATAATTTGTTTGTGAAAAAAATGTTCTGATTATTTTGATATTTGTATTTGAACATAAGAAAAACATACTTTAAATTCTTGATTGTTTACTTGGATAAATATGGCTAGATAATAAGAAATCAAAAATAAAATTAGAAATTAGAAAGAGAGGAATATTGTAGTGGTTCATCAGTATAAGAACAACGGCTATAATATTGTCTTAGACGTAAACAGTGGAGCAATCCATGTGGTGGATGATGTAACATATGATGTCATCGAGATGTTCGAAGAAAATTCACCAGAAGAGATAAAGAATACTTTGTCAGGAAAGTATCCTGCAGAGGAAATTGAAGAGGCAATTGAAGAGGTAAATGAATTAAAAAATAACGAAGAGCTTTTTACAGAGGATGTATATGAGAATAAAATCATTGACTTTAAGAAACGTCCTACAGTTGTAAAAGCACTTTGCTTACATATTGCTCACGATTGTAACCTTGCATGCAAGTATTGTTTTGCAGAGGAAGGTGAATATCATGGAAGAAGAGCATTGATGGATTATGAGACCGGAAAACAGGCACTGGATTTCCTTATTGCAAATTCAGGAAGCAGAAGAAATCTTGAGGTGGATTTCTTTGGAGGCGAGCCACTTTTGAATTTTGATGTGGTGAAGCAGCTTGTTGCATACGGAAGAGAGCAGGAGAAGATTCATGATAAGCATTTCCGCTTTACACTGACAACAAATGGTGTGTTGTTAAATGACGATATTATGGAATTCGCCAACAAGGAAATGGATAATGTGGTACTAAGTATCGATGGAAGGAAAGAGGTACATGATAGAATGCGTCCTTTTAGAAAGGGAGCAGGAAGCTATGATTTAATTGTGCCAAAATTCCAGAAGCTGGCAGAGAGCCGTAATCAGGACAGATACTATGTAAGAGGAACTTATACACATTTCAATACTGATTTTTCAAAGGATGTACTTCATCTTGCAGACCTTGGCTTCAAACAGATTTCAGTTGAGCCAGTAGTAGCACAGCCAACAGATGAGTACGCATTAAGGGAGGAGGATCTTCCAATCCTTTTTGAAGAGTACGATAAACTTGCAGCTGAGATGGTTAAGAGAAATAAAGAGGGAAATGGTTTCAACTTCTTCCACTTTATGATAGACCTTGAGGGTGGACCTTGTGTATACAAGAGATTATCAGGATGTGGTTCAGGAACAGAGTATCTGGCAGTGACACCTTGGGGAGACTTATATCCATGTCATCAGTTCGTTGGAAACGAAGATTTCCTTATGGGAAATGTGTGGGATGGAGTGAAGGCAACTGAGCTTAGAGATGAGTTTAAGTGCTGTAATGTTTATGCAAAAGAAAAATGTCGTAATTGCTTTGCACGATTCTACTGTAGTGGTGGATGTGCTGCTAATTCATATAATTTCCATGGCACAATCACAGATGCGTATGATCTGGGATGTGAGCTTCAGAAAAAACGTATAGAATGTGCAATTATGATTAAAGCTGCAGAAGCTTAAAAAGAAAAATAGGAAGGTAGAATTACAATGAAAAAAGGAAGAGGAGTCTTGGTTGTATTGCTTATCCTTGCCTGCTTAGGCGTGTCTGGCTGGTATGCATCTACAATTATTACCGAGACAAGTGTGAGTCAGAAGGAAACTGACAATTCAAAGGCGTCTGAGGGTATTAAGCTTGGACTTGATTTATCTGGTGGTGTTTCAATTACATATGATATTGTTGAGGAAAATCCATCAGCTACTGATATAGCTGACACTATAGCAAAGCTTGAGGAAAGAGCAGCAAGCTATACAACAGAATATTCAGTTTACCAGGTCGGTGATGACAGAATTGCAGTTGAAATTCCTGGTGTTTATGACGCAAACGAAGTATTAGATGATTTGGGAAGTCCGGGAGCATTATACTTTGTAGCTCAGTATGATTCAGAGGGAAATGCTAATTATACATATAATTCTGCAACTGGTGAGTATGAGCTTAACTACGATATTGAAGACCTTGTTGAGAATGGCTCAGTTGTAATGACTGGTTCAGATATAAAATCAGCAGAAGCAACATATGAGAAGAGCAGCACAGGAGTTCAGTCAAATGACCCGGTAGTTGCCCTTGAGCTTAAGGATGAAGCAATCCAGACATGGGCAGATGTCACAACAGAAGCTCAGGCAAATGGAGAGAGCATAGGAATTTACTATGATGA
>CAMFPD010000162.1 GCA_945971355.1 uncultured Lachnobacterium sp. | reverse complement strand
CAATCAAGGAAATGGGACGTTTCTACAGACATGTGCTTATTGAGAAGAACTATCCACATCATGGAGCAGTTGCTTTCGGACACTTTGGGAAAGCATTATTCGAGGTATTTAAGTATATTGGAGTGCCAATGGAGGATATTAACTATAATCAGCCAGCAAGCCTTCCATACAAGACAGAGAACCCATTCAAATAAGAGGTAAAGATTAAATGAGTTGGAGGGAATAACAATGACTGAAAAGGAACTTATTGAATCTGGCCAGGCTGTATTAGGTATAGAGTTTGGTTCGACAAGAATAAAGGCTGTGCTTATTGATAAAGCACATAATCCAATTGCAAGCGGGGCCCATGATTGGCAGAACCAGCTTGTAGATGGTATCTGGAGTTATAGCGAGGAGGCAATCTGGGGTGGACTGCAGGATTGCTATGCCAAGCTCTTAGTGGATGTTAAAGAAAAATATGGTGTTGTGATTAAAAAGCTTGCAGCTATCGGTTTTTCAGGTATGATGCATGGATATCTTGCATTTGATAAAGATAAAAAGCTTCTTGTTCCATTCAGAACATGGAGAAATACTATAACAGGAGAGGCAGCAGATAAGCTTACTGAGGTGCTTAATTTTAATATTCCTCAGAGATGGAGCATTGCTCATCTCTATCAGGCAATATTAAATGATGAGTCTCATGTGAAGGATATTGATTACTTTACAACCCTTGCAGGATATATCCACTGGACACTTACAGGGGAGAAGGTGCTTGGAATCGGTGAGGCATCAGGTATGTTCCCGATTGATTCCACAAAGCGCGATTATGATGCAGATATGATTGCGAAATTTGATGCACTTCCAGAAGTGGCTAAGTATTCATGGAAGCTCGCGGAAATCCTGCCTAAGGTTCTTATGGCTGGAGAAAAAGCAGGAACTCTCACAGAGGAAGGTGCTAAGCTGCTTGATGTTAGCGGAAACCTCGAGGCTGGAATTCCACTTGCTCCACCGGAGGGAGATGCAGGAACAGGTATGACAGCTACAAATTCTGTTTCGCTTAGAACAGGAAATGTATCTGCTGGTACATCTGTATTTGCAATGGTAGTTCTTGAGAAGGAACTAAGCAAGGTGTATAAAGAGCTTGATCTTGTTACAACCCCAGTTGGAGATGCAGTAGCAATGGTACACTGCAATAACTGTACATCTGATCTCAATGCATGGATTGGACTCTTCAAGGAGTTCTCTGATATGTTTGGGATGAACATTGATATCAATGATATTTATGGAAAATTATATAATAATGCTATGACTGGTGATGAGGACTGTGGCGGACTTGTAGCTTTTAATCTTTTCTCTGGAGAGCCAGTTATCGGACTTGATGATGGTGCACCTATGTTTGCGAGAAAGGCTGATGCCAAGATGAATCTTGCTAACTTTATGCGTACTCATCTCTACGCAAGTCTTGCAACTCTTAAGATAGGATGTGATATCCTATTTAAGGAGGAGCATGTAAAGGTTGATACACTCTATGGTCATGGTGGATTGTTCAAGACAAAGGGTGTTGGACAGAGTGTGCTTGCTGCTGCTATGAATGCGCCGGTTGCAGTAATGGAGACTGCAGGCGAGGGCGGACCATGGGGAATGGCTATCCTTGCTTCTTATGTGGTAAATAATACAGATAATGAGGCATTTGATGAATTCCTTAAGAATAAAGTTTTTAAGGGGGCTAAAGGAACTACCCTTGAGCCAAAACAGGAGGATGTAGCTGGCTTTGATGCTTATATTGAAACCTATAAGGCGGCAATTGAGGCTGAGGGTAAGCTTGCACAGGTACTTTCTGTTAAAGCATAAATATTAAATAAATTTGTATGATGTTAGTTAAATGTTTAAATTAATAATGGAGGAGCAATATGCTGTATATAGGTGTTGATTTAGGGACATCTGCAGTGAAGCTTCTGTTAATGGGAGAAGACGGAGCAGTTGAAAAGATTGTATCTAAGGAATATGCTCTGTCTTTTCCTTTTCCAGGATGGTCTGAGCAGAATCCTTCCGATTGGTGGAAGATGACTGTAGAGGGACTCAAGGAGTTAACAGAAGACTGCAGTAAAGACGAAATAAGAGGAATTAGCTTTGGTGGACAGATGCATGGTCTTGTTGCACTGGACGAAAATGATGAGGTGATCAGACCTGCTATTCTCTGGAATGACGGAAGAACAAGTAAAGAAACGGATTATTTAAATGATGTAATAGGCAAGGATAAGCTGTCTAAGCTTACAGGAAACATAGCTTTTGCTGGTTTCACAGCACCAAAGCTTCTTTGGATGAAGAATAATGAACCTGAGAATTTTGCAAGAATCAGAAAAATAATGCTTCCTAAGGATTATGTTGCATATAAGCTGACAGGTGTTCATAGTACTGATTATTCTGATGCATCTGGAATGCTGCTTTTAGATGTGG
Organism: uncultured Lachnobacterium sp.; assembly: GCA_945971355.1. Classification (GTDB taxonomy): domain Bacteria; phylum Bacillota; class Clostridia; order Lachnospirales; family Lachnospiraceae; genus Roseburia. The sequence continues at coordinate 2,792 of CAMFPD010000162.1, read as the reverse complement.
AGAACAAATGCTGGTCACAGGAGATGCTTGAAATCTGTGGAATCAGTGAAGATATGATGCCAAAGTTATATGAAAGCTATGAAATGACAGGAAAGCTTTTGCCTGAGGTTGCACAGGAACTTGGATTTCCAAAGGATTGTATTGTGGCAGCAGGCGCAGGTGATAATGCAGCAGCGGCTGTGGGAACAGGCGCTGTGGGTGCTGGGAAATGTAATCTGTCACTAGGTACGAGTGGAACTATTTTTCTTACCAATGATAAATATGCGGTAGATCCTAATAATGCATTGCACTCTTTTGATCATGCTGATGGAAATTATCATCTTATGGGTTGTATGCTTTCGGCAGCCAGCTGTAACAAGTGGTGGATGGAGGATATACTTCAGAGTCAGGATTTTGTGAAAGAACAGGAAAATCTGGGGGCACTTGGAGAAAACAATGTATTTTTCCTGCCGTATCTCATGGGTGAGCGTTCTCCGCACAATGATCCTTTTGTGAGAAGTGCATTTATCGGAATGAGCATGGATACTACAAGAGGTGAGATGCTTCAGGCTGTTTTCGAGGGTGTTGCCTTTGGTCTTAGAGATTCTCTTGAGGTTGCAAGAAGTATAGGTGTTAATCCTGATAGAACAACAATTTGTGGTGGAGGTGCAAAGAGTCCTCTTTGGAGACAAATTGTGGCAAATGTTATGAACCTTAAGGTGGACACAGTGGAAGTGGAAGAAGGTCCGGCTTACGGCGGGGCTATCCTTGCGGCTGTTGCTGATGGTAAATTCCAAAGTGTAGAAGAAGCTGTGCAAAAGCTTGTTAGAATAAAGGATACAACTGAACCAGATCAAATATTGGTTTCTAAGTATCAGGAAAAATATGATAAATTTATCAAATTATATCCAGCATTAAAAGATTTTTATAAAGCATAAAATGCTAGACAAATTCGCCGTCTGCTTGTAAAATAGTCCGTAATAGTACAAAATGTTTGGTGGTAATGCTATGGAATTTGAGAATTGCAGTTGCGTGGAAATAGCAGATGAATATATGGAAGAGGCTAAAAGGGTTTTCTACAAAGATAAATTTGTGGAAGCTTCCCTTTTGATGCATAATGCCATAAAGCTATATGAAAAAGGTGGCAATACAGATGAACTGGCGGAAGGCTGCAATGTACTTGGTGTAATCTATGCTGCAGTGGGAGATGGAGTAAAAGCAATCGACTATTACTTGAAAGGATTAGAAATTGCTAATAAGCAAGGTCTTTTTGATGTAGTTGCAAGAATATATAACAATATAGGCAGTGAGTATCAGAAAATAGGAAAGCATGAGAAAGGGCTGGAATACTTTTTGAAGGCTGCCAATATATTCGCACATCTCAATCCAGAGCGTTACCCTAGATATAACGTGTGGATGCTTTTGACGTGCCTTAATATTGGAACTTCATATACAGAGATTGGAAAATATGAGGATGCAGAGACTTATATCGATGCCACTAAGGAGTATTTGGAAAAGGATGAAAACAGGGAGTGTGAGTTTGACATTCTGATTTCTGAATGCCGACTGAAGTGGGCTATGGGAGATAAGAAATTTGTCTATGATAATGTGGATAGAATTTGTGGTGAATTGATGGATAATATTTCCATTACAGATTATGTTCCTGAGATGGAGAATATCTGTGATCTCCTAAAGAAGATGGAAGAGTATGACAGATGGGGCAAAATAATTACGACATTTGAGGAACAGGCTAATATTCAGGATAATTTTTATTATCGACTTAGCTGTGTTGAAATGTGGATGGATTATTATAAAACCATTGGAATGCGGGAAAAGTATATTGAAAAGTGTGTAAGGCATACAGAACTTTATCTGCAGCAGAAGGAATCTAAGAACGAAGAACAATGTAATAACATTGATATGAGAATTGAGCTTCATAATAAGGAATCTGAGAGACTGGCAGCAGAGTTGGCAAGCAATAAGGATAATCTAACTGGAATTTACAACAGGCAGAAGCTTGAAAATGATTTTAAGGTATATTCAAAAGAAAGTCATAATGTAAGATTGGGATTAGGGATTATCGATGTTGACTGCTTCAAGGAGCAGAATGACAGCTTTGGACATGTTCATGGTGATGAATGTCTGAGGAAAGTGGCATCTGCTCTTAAGAATGCTGTGGGTGATAGTGGAACTGTGTATAGATATGGTGGAGATGAATTTGTAATTATGATTGAAAATGCTGATTATAAGATTATTGAAACTGTAGCTGAGAATATAAAGAAAAATATAGCTGGATTAAAAATAGTTAATGCCAATGAAGTGCAAAACAGGTATTTGTCTGTTTCACAGGGCTATGCTTTAATTCCAGAGGTTAAAGGAAATCAGTCAGTATACTCAATTCTAAAGCTGGCAGATAGAGCATTGTACACTGTAAAGAGAAATGGACGTAATGATTACAAAATTTCTATTTAATAGATTTCAATCTTGAGGGTGGTTCTTTCTAGGGCTGCCCTCTTGGTTTTTCATAACAAAAAATAAAGACATATATTTCCTCGAAAAAAATTACAAGTTTGTTCCGCGTGTCTATTTCGGATAGTTGGCTGAGAAATGTGTATTTAATATACTCTTTGAGCCGCGGAACTGTTGTAATTTTGTTTCTCGGAAATATATGTCTCTATTTTTTGCGTAGGATTACGGAGGGCAGCCCAAAATTAGCGTCTCTGCTCGTTTACATCCATTCCTGTTGCTTCCATATCTTCGTCATATTCATCTGGAAGATACTTTCTAAATATAATCACAAAGAAGTTAGACAG
>CAMFPD010000161.1 GCA_945971355.1 uncultured Lachnobacterium sp. | reverse complement strand
AAGGTTCCGTTTATTGCGTATTCTCCATCTTTTGAAGGAAATGGAAGACTTGCAGATACAGATAATTTCGCAATTATCGGAGCGACAATTGCGGATAATTTTGGGGTGAAAATGCCTGAAAACACAATTGGTGAGTCTGTTCTTGAGTTACTTAAATGATAGGAGTTTGATATGTCTGTTAATGGAAATATTACAAAGCTTGTGGAGGTGCAGAAGGAACTATCTCCAGAAATGGCAGAGTATATAGGAAAGTATCTTAGCAATGCACCATATTGGGTTTTGGATTCGGCGCAAATTGTTTCTAAAAAGAAGGATACAATGTTTATAGAAGAAAATACACCTGTTGACTTTGTGTATATTCTGTTGAAGGGCACAGTAAGAGCGGTGGATTACAGAATAAAAGGTGTGGCATACGATTATATGTGGTTTCAACCAGGAAAAAACTTTGGTGCTATGGAGATTTTTTATAAGATACCATTATATATGACAACAATAATGACAGTCACTGATTGCACTATGCTTGTAATGAGTAAGAAAAATTATGAGCGTTGGATATGGGACGATAAGAATGCTCTTCAGATGGAAATAATTTCAACAGGGAATATGCTTTTGGACCAGAATAGGACAGGAAGAATATTTCTGTTTCTGCAGGGGATGGACAGAATTATTTATTTTTTTGTCAGAAATTATAATCAGCAAAAACAGGACAATATGGCAATATTTGATATTAGCAGACAGGAAATTGCTGAGAGAAGCGGTTTTAGTGTGAAGACAGTGAACCGAGCGGTTAAAAAAATGGAAGAAGAGGGTTATATTACCAAAAAAGGACATAAAATAATTATTTCAGAGGAGCAATACCTAAAAATGAAAAGCTATTTGGCTCCGATTGTTGAAGAATACTAAAATATTTGGAAAAAAATAAAAAATATAAAGAAATGCCAAAAAAGGACATATGGGCATTGTAGTTTATTTTTGACCATGTTAAAATAAAACAAAGCTATGTAAATAGCAAATAAATATTTCCAATGAGGAAGGAGAAAAAATATGAAGAAGAAGATTTTAGCAGTCGTTATGTCAGCAGCTATGGTTTTCGGTCTTGCAGCATGTGGCACTTCAGACAAGGCAGACAAGACAGATAACGCAGGTCAGTCAGCAGGCTCTACAGAGAATACTGGTGATGTGGCTGATGATACAGCAGACAAGTCAGATTTCAAGATTGGTCTTGTAACAGATACAGGTGGAGTTAATGACCAGTCATTCAACCAGTCTGCATGGGAAGGACTTCAGAAGGTAGAGGAAGAGTACGGAGTAACTGTTAACTACCTTGAGTCATCAGGAGATGCTGATTACATTCCAAATATTACAAGCTTTATCGATGAGGATTATGACCTTATTATCAGTGTAGGATACATGCTTGCAGATGCTACTCGTGAGGCAGCTGAGGCAAATCCAGACCAGAAGTTCGCAATTATTGATGATTCGTCATGCAGCGACCTTGACAATGTAACATGTCTTATGTTCAAGCAGGAGCAGGCTTCTTACTTAGTAGGATATGTTTCTGGTCTTATGACAGAGACTAACAATGTAGGTTTCGTACTTGGAAATGCTTCTGAGACAATGCACTTATTCGGATATGGATACCTTGCAGGTGTTCTTGATGCTAACCCAGATGCAAAGATTCAGCAGTACAATGCAGCAAGCTTTGCTGATGCAGCAGGTGGAAAATCTGCAGCTACAACTATGGTTACAAATGGTGCAGATGTAATCTTCCATGCAGCCGGTGGTACAGGTGTAGGTGTTATTGAAGGATGTAAGGAAGCTGGAATCTATGCTGTAGGTGTAGATAGTGACCAGAGCTACCTTGCTCCAGATACAATTATCACATCTGCTATGAAGAGAGTTGATGTAGCAGTTCAGACTGTTAGTGAGGAAGCTATTAATGGTACAATTAGTGGTGGAATCGAGACATATGAGTTATCAAACGGTGGTGTTGACATCGCTCCTACAACAACACTTCTTCCAGATGATGTTGTATCTGCAGTTGAGGAAATCAAACAGAAGATTATTTCTGGTGAAGTTACAGTTCCTGCTAGTCAGGCAGAATTCGAAGAAGCATACGGTGATGTTTACGAGCTTGACTAATATATAATTGGATATCACGATATCTAATCTAAGAGGAAGTTGGTTTCAACTTCCTCTTTTTTAAAAAGTCAGAGAGATAAGGGTGTAATTAACTATATAAATGTTTACAACATAGGAAATTAGTGCTCCAATTTCCTATGTTGTAAAATAGAACGTATTAATTTGTACATAAGGGAGGTGCTTTTATGAGAGATATTTCAATGGAAAGAGTAAATAATACAAGACAGGATATACTTGATATTATTAAAAGTTCTGAATTGACACATGAACAGAAAGTTGTGAATATGGCTAATCAGGCAGATTCTCTTCTTGAAGTTTTAGATTTGCCAGATGGACTGGATGAATTGCTGAATCAACCTATAGATACACAGTGTATTTGTGATTTGTTTGAGGGACATGCACCACTTAGGCCAAGGTATATTGTTCCGGATTACGCAAAGTTCTTAAAAGAGGGCTGTAAATTTTTAAGACTTGATCCTCCAAAGGATTTATATGAAGCTCTGAATCATCTTCTTATTTTCTATAAACATGTGCCAAGCGTTACAAACTACCCTGTATATGTTGGACAGTTGGATGAACTTCTGGAGCCTTTTATTGATACGGTTGATGAGGGAACGGCAAAGAAGCTAATTAAGATGTTTATGCTTCATATGGATAGAACTATTCTGGATTCGTTTTCTCATGGTGATATCGGACCAATGCCGACAAAAGCAGGTAGAATTATTCTTGAGGTGGAAAGTGAGTTGCAGGATGCAGTTCCAAATATAACTATGAAGTATGATCCAGAGCTTTCAACCGATGAGTTTACACTGAAGGCCATAGACTGTGCTTTAAAAACAGCAAAACCAAGTTTTGCAAACCATAGAATGTTTGTTAATGAGCTTACAGAAAACTATGTTATTGCAAGTTGTTATAATGGTCTTCCATATGGAGGTGGATCATATACATTATGCAGACTTATTCTTGGTAATATAGCCAAGAGGGCGGAAAATATTAAAGATTTTAAAGAAAATCAATTGCCATACGTGATGGATATTATGGCTAGATACATGGATGAGAGAATCCGTTTTGAGGTTGAGGAGAGCGGATTCTTTGATAACAATTTCCTTGCAAGAGAAGGCTTTATCCACAGAGATAGATTTACGGCAATGTTTGGACTTGTAGGTCTTGCTGATGCTGTAAATATATTATTGGAGAAGGAAGGTATCGAAGGAAGATTTGGACATTCGCAGGTGGCAGAAAAACTCGGCGTTGAGATAATGGATATAATTAATGATTTTAATAATAATCATTACAATAAATATTGTGAAATTACAGGAAATCATTTTCTGCTGCATGCTCAGGTTGGAATTGCACAGGATGTAAATGTTACTCCAGGTACAAGGATACCTATTGGGGAAGAACCAGAAGAACTGATTGATCACTTGCTGGTTTTGAGTAAATTTCATAAATATTTCCCATCGGGTACAGGTGATATTTTCCCAGTAGATATTACAGTACATAAGAATCCGGAGTTTATATTGGATATTATAAAAGGAGCTTTTGCAAAAGACCTTAGATACCTGTCATTTTATTCAAGTGATAGTGATACAATTCGTGTTACTGGTTATCTTGTAAAGAAGTCAGAATTAGAAAAACTTGCCAAGTCAGAGGCTGTTATACATGATACAAGTGCATTGGGACTTGGTGCAAGCAGAAATGGTCATATACTTGAGCGTAAGGTTCGATAATCAATGGAAGTAGTAGTAAATAAAATAATACCATTTAGCAGTGTAGATGGACCAGGAAACAGAACAGCTATTTTTCTTCAGGGATGTAATATCAATTGTAAATACTGCCATAATCCGGAAACAAGAGGTATGTGCCAAAAATGTGGTGTGTGTGTAGATAAATGCCCACAGAATGCTTTGGAAAAAAGAATTACAGCCACTGGTGAAATTGAGATTGTGTTCAAGAAGGAGCTATGCGTTGGCTGCGATACCTGTATACATGTTTGTCCTCATGATAGTTCTCCAAGGACAAGTGTTATGGATGAAAAAATGGTGTTCGATGAAGTAAAAAAACAGATGCCTTTTATCAGGGGGATTACTGTTTCAGGCGGAGAGTGTATGCTTCAACCTGATTTTATGACGGAACTTTTTAAGCTGGCGAAGGAAGCTAATCTGTCAACAATGATAGATTCCAATGGAACCATAGATTTTTCAGAGAAACCAGAATTGTTAGCTGTTACAGACTCTGTGATGCTTGACATAAAAGCTTTTGACTGTAATGATCATCATAGAATTACTGGTGCTAATAATGATATTGTTATAAAGAATGCTGTTTTCTTGGCTGAGACTGGTAAGCTTTTTGAAGTCAGAATAGTTGTGGTTCCTGACTTGTATGATGCAGAGCAAAGTGTCAATGATATAGCAAATCTGTTGGCACCATATAATGCCCAAAATAATATAAGGATAAAACTTATATCTTACAGGCCAATGGGAGTAAGGGAAGAATATAAGAATTTAAAAGTGCCAGATGCAAAATATATGCAGAAACTTTCGCAAATTTTATATAATCAGGGATTTTCAGATGTATTAGTTGTTTGATATAATATAACGTAAAAGATGGTTATATAGGGCTTTTAATGATTATATAAGCATTATTATGAAATGATAAATTATAAAAAAGGAGGTACCGAAGTTGGAGCAGATGAGCCATATGGATCCAAATACTGTGGTCATTGAGATGAAAGAAATCGTAAAGAAGTTCGGAGACTTCACAGCAAATGACCATATAAATTTAACGGTACATAAGGGAGAAGTCCACGCTATTTTAGGAGAAAATGGTGCTGGAAAGAGTACGCTTATGAATGTGCTTTATGGTCTTTACAGACCTACAAGTGGTACGATTGCAATTAATGGAAAGGATGTTGTATTAACAAGCCCAAAGCATGCTATAGAGCTTGGAATTGGTATGGTGCATCAGCATTTCATGCTTATTCAACCATTCACAGTAACCGAGAATATTGTGCTTGGAGTTGAACCTAAAAAGGGAATAGTTGTAGATAAGGCTGAGGCACGTAGAAGAGTAGTAGAACTTTCTGAAAAATATGGAATGA
>CAMFPD010000160.1 GCA_945971355.1 uncultured Lachnobacterium sp. | reverse complement strand
CAACAGTAAATGCCTCTGACACAGTCTCATAGGCATAATTTAAAAGTGCATCTCCAGCCAGAATTCCCATTGCTTCTCCAAACTTCGCATGGGTTGTTTTCTTACCTCGCCTGTATTCATCATTATCCATAGCAGGAAGATCATCATGAACCAGAGAATAGGTGTGAATCATTTCTATTCCAGCCATAAATGGCTTGATTACTTCTCCTTCTCCTCCAAATAATTTGAAAGTCTCCGCCATTAAAATCGGACGAAGTCTTTTTCCTCCTGCTTGAACACTATAGTTCATCGCTTCAAATATTGTTTTCTGAAAGCCTGTTTCCTCTGGTAAATACTTCTCAATAACAGAATTCACATACTCTACTCTCGAAGCAAGCTCCAATTCAAAATCCATTAGAATTCCTCCAGTTCTCCTGCATTATTTATAACTAACATGGCCTTTTCAATATTATCCAACAGTTCATTTGCCTCTTTAAGCTCCTGAACTCCACTCTTATATAATTCAAAGGAAGCATCCAAGGTAACATCATTTGCCTCCATCTGATTTATTATCTTTTCCAAATTTTCAAACTTGTTTTCAAGTGTAACCTTTTCATTATTATCACTCACCTGAAATAACCTCCGAAACAATCGTTTTTATCTTGCCATCTAAAAGGTATACGGACATATTCTGTTCTGGGCATATATCCTTTATGCTGCGAAGAGGTTTTCCATCCTCCTTCTCAACATAAGCATAACCCTGTCCCAGTTTTCTCACAGGAGAACAAGCTTCGAGTTTACCTGCGTACAATTCCAATCTATGGCGCTTTTCCTTAATAGTCATGTTTATTCTGCTATTAAGTTTTTCTTCGAATTCCATCAAACGTCTTCTGTTCTCATTTAGTTTTCTCTGAGGACTTAAGTATTCCAGTTTCACCCTATATGCCCCCAGCCTTTGCCTGTATAATTCAGCTTTATTACTTAGACAATTGCTTATTCTTCTATTATACTCTTTTAGCTTATCATTTACTAATCTATAATCATACACTGCTATTTCAGCAGCTGCTGATGGCGTAGGCGCCCTCATATCTGCAACAAAGTCTGCAATTGTCCAATCTGTTTCATGTCCAACCGCTGAAATAATCGGAATCCTGCAATTAAAAATAGCCTGTGCAACTATCTTTTCATTAAATGCCCACAAATCCTCAATGGAACCGCCTCCGCGTCCCACTATAATCACATCAACCTGCTGTTGCTCTAATGCATGAATTCCATTTACTATACTTTCTGCAGCTCCGTCACCTTGAACCAATGCAGGATATAGAATAAGTTGAACATATGGATTTCTTCTGCCTGATATATTCCTGATGTCCTGAATTGCGGCACCTGTTGGCGCTGTTACAATTCCTATTTTTTTTGCGTATTTTGGAATAGGAATCTTATATTCACTGGCAAAATATCCCATTTCCTCCAACTCATTTTTCAATTTTTCAAACTCGAGATATAAATTTCCAGCTCCGTCCAGCTCAATCTGTCTAGCATACAGCTGATAATTTCCAGCCCTCTCATAAACTTCTATTGAACCAGTTACTATGACCTTATCTCCCTCCTTCATATTGAAGCTAAGGCCTCTCCTGTTTCCGGCAAACATAACTGCACTAATAGTGCCAGACGCATCCTTTATGGTAAAATAAATATGTCCGCTAGTGTGATACTTGCAATTAGAAATTTCACCCTTCACACTTATACTTCGAAGCATAAAATCTTGAGCAAACATATTCTTTATATAACTGTTTACCTGGCCAACTGAATAAATATTCTTATTCATTTTATACAAACTTAGCCAGTACACCATTTACAAATGATGCTGAATCATCTGTTCCAAATTTCTTGGCAAGCTCTACTGCTTCGTTTATAGAAACTTTAACCGGAATATCATCCTCATTCTTAATCTCATAAACAGCGAGACGAATAATTGACAAATCTACCTTTCCCATTCTGCTGGTCTTCCAGCCCTTAGACTTATCATTTATTTCAGCATCAATTGAGTCGATATTCTCTATTATCTTATTAAACTTTTCCTTGATATAATTCAAATCCTCTTCATTTAAATGAGCAAGTTCCTCCTCAAACATACTAAGCTGTTCATTCATATCTTCCTCGTCATGAAACTCTACTCTAAATAACATCTTAAAAACATTTTCTCTAATTTCTCTTCTTGACATTCTATTTATCCTCTCACGTTTTATTTACACCTATGAACATAGACTCAGTTTGGTTTCTTTTGTCCATGAAATATATATAGGATTATGTATCAATTCGCTACATAATAAAAGGGTGTCAAACGACACCCTAATTATACTACAATTATTCAATTTACAAAAGGATTAATTCTCTCCCATTGCAACACTTGCAATTCTTACATTCACAACTCCTACTGTAAGTCCTGTCATTGTTTCAACTGTATTCTTGACCTTCTCCTGTACTTTCTTTGAAACCTCTGGAATGCTGAAGCCATATGCAATGTTTATTGCTACATCTACTTTTACCTCATCATCCATTACTTCAACAAGAATTCCTTTTGAAAGGTTCTTCATTCCAAGCTTGCTGACAATTTCATTTGTAATATTTCCAGCCATAGAGCTAACGCCTTCCACTTCTGTAGTAGCAAGTCCTGCAATAATTGCAACAACCTCATCAGCGACCTTAACTTCACCGAATTGATCAGATTTAATATTAAATGTCTTTCTATTTTCAGCCATCTTTGTTGTTCCTCCTATCAATTAGACAGTCTGCCCCTTTGCGACATATACCTGGAAAGAATCATTTCCCGTAAGGTATTTGTTCTCAGTAATTCGAACATTCTTGTCAGTTATAACATACTCAAGGCTAACTCCATCCTCAACAATTGTATCCTGCATAAGAATACAGTTCTTAAGCTTAGCGCCCTTACCGACCCTGACACCTCTTGAAAGCATACAATTTTCAATGCTTCCCTCAATAACACATCCATCTGCAACCATTGAATTCTTTGCAACTGAACCTTTGATATATCTGGTTGGATTATCATCTCTGATCTTTGTATAAATATTGTTGCCAGATTCAAAAAGCGCTTTCCTGTTTTCATCCTCAAGAAGACGCATATTCTCATTAAAATAGCTTGTAAGATCAGATATGTATGCACAGTATCCTGTGTACTCAAAACCATGAATATTTAATTCATTAACATGTGGAGCTAACAAATCTCTTGTGTAATAAGTATAGCCATGGACATAAGCATCGTCAACCAGGGCTATGAGTTTTTCTCTCTCTATTACATACATGTTCATACAGTAATTTACTTCACCACGCTCTTTTGGATTAATGTAGATTTTCGATACTCTTTCACCATTTAAATCCATTGAATAATATAGTTCCTCATTATTACTTGGCTTAAAGAATACCTCTGGTATCTCCATCTTTCTATACACAACAGTAACATCTGCACCAGACTTCTTATGCTCACTAATAAGCTGCCTGAAATCAAATGAAATAGCATAGTTTGCATCTGTTAAAACCACATATTTCTGAGAGCATCGTTTAAGGTATCCCTTAAGGCTTTCCAATGCCTCAATTCTACCTCCATACACCTTTATCTGCTTCTGTGAATAAGGCGGAACAATGTTAAGTCCTCCCTTTTTTCTGGCAAGGTCAAATTCCTGACCTGAACCCAGATGATCCATAAGTGAATGATAGTTTTTCTTTACAATAAGTGAAATATCATCAATTCCACTATGTACCATACTTGATATAATAAAATCTACAAGTCTGTATCTTCCTGCAAAAGGAACAGAAGCCATAAGTCTCTCTGTAACAAGCTCAGGCAACAAAGAATCATAACAATTCGGAAAAATTACACCAACAGCCTCTTCATTGTTTGCGTTTAACATTTCTGTCCCTCCTCTACATTTTCATAAATCATTGCATCAGGGCCAATTACAGCCTTAGCACCAATTGTTACACCTGGAGCAATTGTTGCAACCTTACCATTTTCTCCATCTTCAGGTTTTTCTCCAACACATGCATCCTCTCCTATAACAGCATTCTCAGCTACAATGCAGTGAGTAACCTTTGCGCCCTTCCTGATAACAGTATTTCCCATAACAACTGCATCCTCAACGACTGCACCTTCTTCAACAGTTACACCTGAGAAAAGGATAGAGTGTTTTACATCTCCCTTGACAACACATCCGTCTGTTATCATCGAATCTTCTACCAGTGCATTTTCTCCAATTACATGTCCTGTGTGACCACTGTTTCGACTATAAATCTTCCAGTTTTCATCAAACAGATTGATGCCACTATGCTCCGGATCTAAAACCTCCATATTTGCTTCCCAAAGAGAAGAAATAGTTCCTACATCCTTCCAGTATCCATCAAAATGATATGCATACATCTGTCTTCCATCCCTTAAAAGGTTTGGAATAATATTATTACCAAAATCATTTTCTGAATTAGGATCTGCCTCATCTTCAATCAGGTACTTTTTAAGTATATCCCAATTAAAAATATAAATTCCCATAGATGCAAGATTTGACTTTGGATTCTTTGGTTTCTCCTGGAATTCTGTAATCTTATCATTCTCATCAGCAACCATAAGTCCAAATCTGGAAGCCTCTTCCCACGGAACTTCCATAACTGCAACAGAAAACTCTGCTCCCTTTTCCTTGTGGAATCTAAGGAAATCGCTGTAATCCTGCTTACAAATCTGATCACCAGACAATATAATTACATACTCAGGATCATATCTCTCAATAAATGCTATATTCTGATATATAGCGTTAGCTGTTCCCTTATACCAATCAGACCCTGACGCCTTCTGATATGGCGGCAGAACATGTACCCCTCCATATAACCTATCCAAATCCCAAGGCTGACCGTTACCAATGTATTCATTTAGAACCAGTGGCTGATACTGTGTCAAAATACCAACGGTATCAATTCCTGAATTTACACAATTCGATAATGGGAAATCAATAATTCTGTATTTGCCGCCGAATGGAACAGCGGGTTTTGCTAGTTTTTGAGTCAGAGCATATAGACGTGAACCCTGTCCTCCTGCAAGAAGCATTGCAACTATCTCTTTTGACATCCTGCTTATCCCCCTTCTTTTTTTATAATATAATCGTACCACAATTTATAATTAGTTCAAACATTTCTTTTGAAAATTTGAAAATACTTTTTTACTATTTCCCATATATCAGATCCGTATTAATAAACTCATACGGTGTCTCCTGGTAAACATAATAA
>CAMFPD010000159.1 GCA_945971355.1 uncultured Lachnobacterium sp. | reverse complement strand
TCTCCGCTGTCACTAGCTACATCTGATCTCGTAGGGGCAATTCCAAGCAGCTTTGCACGAAGACTTAACATATCATAGCTTGTTGCAAAATTAACAAACTCTATGCAGGCATCCCTGTGCTCTGTGTAAGCGCTGATTCCATATCCATTGATTCCACCCATTACTACTGTGTCTACCCAGTCAGCGTCAGACATTGTATCTGCATCCTTTGTGAGATCTCCATCCGCTGGCATTAGTGCTGGAAGCTCTATCATACGCATATTCTCTTCTGCTGCTTCTTTAGCTTCTTCCTCTGTCATACCCTGAGACTCATACTCAAGTGCAAGTTTTTCCACAAAGCTTGTGTAGGTATCAGGGGTAGAAACTGCACAGAAATACTCTCCTGTTGCTATTTTTTCAGCTCTGTTCTGGGTTATAGTATCGTCGATACAGCTCTCATTCATAAGCTCAGCAAACTGAATCATGGCATTTACGCCATTGGCTGTATCTGCATTTGCAAATCCTATATCCGAGCTGTCAAGAGTGCCATCCTCCCCTTCTCCGAAAACATATGCTCCATATGAAAACAGAAAGTTTGAATTCAGATATAGGTTGTTGAGTGAAGACATATATCCATACTGGCTGTCTCCATTAGCACTTGAATCAGTATCTCTCAAATGCTTGGAATACTTATACAAATCGTTCCAATTCTCAAAGAAATCAGCGACGCCATTCTGGTTATCATCCCACTCACTCTCCCAGTTTTCAGGCATTTTATCATTCCTGTAAAACAGCATTGGCTCCTGAACATTTACAGGTATTCCACAAGTGTACACTTCTCCATCTACATTGATTTCAAATGCATTCCATGCCGCCTCTGATGTGTAATCAAAACACTCAAACTCCTCTGGATTAACTGCAAGAAGATGCTTATCCTCCGCATAGGTCATAAGCTTATCATTTGCCTGATATAAAACGTCCGGTCCATATCCATATGGTCCATTTTCAGCCAGATCACTGTACTCATCCATATTTGCATCCACCACCTGTATTCCCTTATCCGCATAGGCTTCATTGAATGCATTTATGAGTTCAACAAGATATCCCTTTTCTTTTGCAGTGTCATTTTCCAAAATCCTAAGTGTTATTGTCCCGTCAGCATCCTGACTTACACTTTCGCTGCCACAGCCTGATAATACTGGAATTATCATTGAAACTATGGCTGCTGCTGTCACAATTTTCTTTCCACCCTTCATCATTATTTCCTCCGGTCAATACTCAAATCATAACTAAATGCTTTTACAGACTTATCGGCAAAACATGCTTCGTTTTCCGTCATGTTTACGCATAATGTCAATTCTACATCAACTCCAATACGCTTTACAACCAATATGTCTCCCTCCGCATAAACAACAGTTTCCATGGAAGCCAGATTATATTCTTTTCTCAAATTAGCAAGTAACTTTATCAATTCTACCGATTCGTCATATTTTCCCTCTTCATAGCCCTTCCAGTCCATACATCTTCTACAATCAGGATCATAGCCACCCTCTGTAAAAAACTCTGTTCCATAGAAGATACAAGGCATACCTGGAAAAATAAACAAAAGAGCCAACGCTGATGCCATCTTTGATCTGTCCTTACCTACTTCTGAGAAAAATCTGTGTGTATCATGACTGTCAAGCAAATTAAGAAGCATTGAATTAACTGTATCTGTGTTTCTTGCAAGCAAGTCATTAAGCTTCTCTGATACACCCTTGGCATCCAAATCTCCTGTTGCAAAATAGTCAAGGCATGCCTTTGTAAAGGCATAATTCATAATGCTGTCATACTGGTCTCCCTTTAGATAGTTGCTGGCATCGTGCCAGTTTTCTCCAACTATTATGCAGTCCTTCTTGGCAGCCTTGATCTCCTTCCTGAATCTTCTCCAAAAATCATGGCTAACCTCATCTGAAACATCCAGCCGCCAGCCATCAATATCGTATTCTGAAATATAATAGCAGCCAATATTGCACAAATACTCCTGAACCTTTGGATTAGATGTATTAAATTTAGGCATATACTCACAGGCTGCAAACATTTCATAATTGCCGGCTTCTGTATCTGGTTTGTCACCGTGAATTACAAACCAGTCATAATATTCTGAATCCCTGCCCTTCTTCTTTACATCCTGAAACTGTGCCAGTTCATCACTACAATGATTGAATACAGCGTCAAGCATAATCCTCATTCCTTTGCTGTGTGCACTTTCCACCAATTCCTTCAGGTCCTCATTGCATCCAAATTGCTTATCAATCTCCATATAATCACTGATATCGTATTTATGGTTGGATATGGATTTAAAAATCGGTGTCAGATAAATCGTATTTACTCCCAGGGACTTTATGTAATCAAGCTTCTGGGTTATTCCCTTCAAGTCGCCTCCTGCAAAGGTTTTAGGATTTGGAATATCTCCCCATTTACAGTTGATATACGACTTATCACTTTCTTTATTTCCGATATTGAATCGATCCACAAAAATCTGGTAAAACACTGCGTGTTCAGTCCATTCTACCTTTGGCAGTATATCAGCCTCATTAATATATGGATATTGAAAGAAATTGTAATATCCAAGTGCATAATTATATGTCTTTGTCAATCCATCCTCGGAAAAGAAATAGTATTCCTCACCATCATATACATAAAATACGTATCCGATTCTTGTATCTGTCAAGTCCAGTGTCACCGAATAATAATCATATAATCCTCCACTGAATTTCTTCTTCATCTCCACCTTCTGCTGCCTATCTGCAATGACATATTTACTTTCATAAATAACCCATGCCCTCTCGATATCGTTCTTCGCGGTTCGAAGTCTCAAGGTTATCTGCTTAGGGCTGATAGGAAAACAATAAGATGAATCAACAATATGTTGTATTGCGTGTCTGTTCATATCAAGCTCCTATTTTTCAACTGTGAATGTGAATGTATTTAAATCCACTGTAAATGTGTATGTTCCTGCCTCAGTAACCTGTACATTATACGCATCCTCAAGCAATGCTTTGCTGGCATCATCTGCTGCGCATGAGCCATTAAGTCCAAGTTCTGTATCCTCATCTCCCTCAAAAACTGAGAAATAGAGCTCTGTCATTGCATCTAAATCCATTGTGATAGTATAGATTCCATCTCCCTTGTTTTCAAGATCCTTTAACTCTGACCAGTCTGAAACCCAGCTTCCTTTCACCTTTACGTTGGTATCATCTGTAATCTCAAACTCTTTCTCCTCAGATACAGCAACAACTTCTCCTGATGCATCCCCGTTTCTTACTATTGAGAGCTGTGTCTGTGCTTCATCATCTGGATTTGTCACAAGAGTAACTGTGTAATTTCCATCCTGCAAAACATTGATGTTACTTGTCTTGTCATTTCCTGACAAGCCGCCACCGTTTTCTATCTGGCTCTCATCATAATCAGTGATATATCCAAATCCATACTGAGTATCCCATGCCCAGTCTGCAATTAACTGAAACTGGTCTCCCTCATAGAGGTCCATTGTGACAGAAAACTCATTTGTATTTCCCGTGCCCTTAAGCTCAAACATTGCTTTCTCATCATCTGAGATATCTGCTGCCCAGTTTGATGTAGACAAATATCCAGTATCTGATGTTCCAACAATGTACCATTTTCTTGTATCCTCTGTCACACTATCAGATTTGAACAAACCATACAAAACTGTATCCTCTGCAAACGTAGCAGTTGACATATCAACCGCCGATGCCTCCAGATATGTAGGTGTTTCAAACCATCCTGCAAATTCATTGCCTTCCATGCTCTCGTAATCCGCGTAGGAATCTGCTTCAATTACTTTTCCCACCTCGGTTTCAACACTTCCAAGCTCCTCTTCACCATTCATAAATGTAACTGACACCATCTCTGCAGATGATGTTCCACACCCAACACACATTACTGCAGCCATAGACAGGCTAGCAACCATCGAAACAACTTTACTCATCTCTTTTTTCATTTCAATATTCTCCTTTTCATTACGCTATTTAAACGTTTAACTTAACCGGTTAAATAAATACTAGCATATTTATCCAAAATGTGTCAATATAGTAATGACAAAAATTTAAACGTTTAAATTTTTTAAACAAAAGCTAACAAAACTTGACAAAATGTAGTATTATATTTCAAACAACTGATTTTTAGGAGATAAACATGGGAAATAAGGTTACCGTAAAAGACGTGGCTCGCGAAGCTGGTGTATCTGTTGCCACTGTATCATACATTATGAACAACCGAACCGACGTAAAGATAAGTGACGCGACAAGAAAGAAAGTGTTGCAGATAGCAAACCTATTGAACTACCAGCCAAGCTCTGCCGCAAAAACTCTCGCAACTGGCAAAAACAATATAGTAGGCATTACCTATCGATTTAATAAGGAAACACCTTCTAGAAACATGGAGCTATCCTTCTATGTCAATATGCTAATTGAACAGTTAAACCGCATGGGTTATGATGTTATTTTCATCCCAGTGGATCATGTAAGTGAGAACAGTGCTCTAAAGCAAAATATAGATGGTATTATTGCAATAGATTTGTCAAATGAAGATTTTAGAAATTTCTCAGACAACTATATGGTTCCAATAATTACTGTTGATATGATTGTTAATGATAACCTCTTCTATCAGGTTTATTCAAATATTCCAAAGGCGGTAAATACTGCCATGAAAAGAGATTCGGACTATATTCTTGTTATGGAGAAATATGCCAACGAGGCATATATGAACTACATCACACATGATGTAGACAGGTCTAAGCTTTATATAATTGAGAACGCTGATGCCGACACTATTGCCTCATTACAGGGTAAAAAGGCAATAGTAATCGGCACCTACCTTGCGCTTTTGCTTAGACCTTATGTGCAAGAAACAGATATGAAAGTAATTTCGTCAAATGCATTTTCACATATGCTTTCAGATAATATTTCACACATGGAAAATGATGCATCCAAAAAGGCTAATTTAGCAATAAACCTGCTATTGAATGCCATTGACAGAAAGTTTACCGTTAATCACAAATACGAAGTGGATATCGAGGAGTAATCCCTCCTCAATATCCACTTTTTTTATACTCTCTATTTATACTATCTTACTCAAACTTCCCACTTATTTCGGTTTGGCATTGCCTCCTGCAATTTTGAGTTACGCGGATGGGGGTGCTTACTCTCAGCTTGAACAGTCCTGTTGTGCTTCCCTTGTTCCCATATGGCACCCTGCACAATTTACAATACACACAAAACTATATAT
>CAMFPD010000158.1 GCA_945971355.1 uncultured Lachnobacterium sp. | reverse complement strand
ACTGTATCGTATTGTACGTTACACATGCTGGCAATCTTATCAAGGCTTGTCTCATTATTGTTAACTATTAAATCAATATACATACGATTTCTCTGAGATTTTCTAACAAGTACATTTGCATATGCGATAAGAGCAATTCCACCTGCAAGATATAAAACTCCCATTGTTCCACTATGATTAGAAAAACTTACAATTGCAAGTACGATAAGCACAACACCTGCAATAATGTATTTTCTCTTGTCAGTAGATCCAAGGAATACGGAATGCTTGTTTCCTGTATTTCTCAAAATCAGTAATGCTAAACCTACAGGCCAGAATACGATAAATGCAATAATAATAACCGGCCAAGAATAGTACCATGGTGTAACGTTGTTGTTCATTTGTTTCTCCTCACTTTTTCATAAACATTTTAATCTTAAAAAGGAACTCTCTGACTTAATCTTCTCTTTCGTTCTGCTGCAAGATACTCAATCTGATCACAGTTTGCTTTGATTGTCTCTGCATTATTCTCAGAAACTGCTTTATCTAACTGCTCAATATATGAAAGTATCTGCTGCTCAAGATCCATAACAGAAACATCACTTCTTGCCTGACCACTTGCAAGTGAATCATAAGCATGAATAAGAATTTTTCTATTAGGGTCAGCATAAGTTACCTTTGATATTACAGTATTCATTGTATCAAGAATATACTTAAAATTCACTATATCTTTTGCCCTAATTGACTGCTGTTCTTTCGTAGTTGAGTTGTGCAAAAGTACCGACATAAGCATTACAATGAATCCTGCTAATATACACAAATCCAAAATAAAAACAAACAATGGGAATGTCCATAATAACAGTGTACATACAATAAATGATATTATCTGTACTCCCAGATAAAGGAATGTAACTGTGCTAATTGGATATCTGAATATCAACTGTTCCTTGGCTACAAAGAAGATTTCTACATACATTGTGAGCAATGCAGCTATCATTGTATATACATACCCAATCCAAAAAGTTGTTGTAAAATCATCGCCTAGTACAAAAATCCCCACATTTGCAACAAAAATAATCACCAAGGCAATAATTGCCTTCATCACTTTTCTATCCATATTCTATTCTCCTAATCTTCAAACTTAGTTCCACATCCACCGCAGAACATCATGCCTTCTGGTATCTCAAGTCCGCACTCCTTGCAGATTCTCTTTTTCGCAGCAACCTGTGCTCCACAATTTCCACAGAATTTCATTCCTGGAATAAGCTCGGCACCACATGCAGCACATTTTGGCTTATCCTCTTCATATTTTGTTCCACAATTTCCACAGAATTTCATGCCCTCTGGAATAACTGAATTACATTTTTTACAAATTATTTTCTTTGGTCCTGACTCACCTGCCGCAAATGAGATTCCATTTCCACCATTTTGCATGCCATTCATCATATTGCCCATGGCAGCTCCCACTGTCATACCCATTCCAGCTCCTACAAAGGCACCGCCCATTCCATCATTATTTGCAGCACCCTTAAGAATCTCTGCTGATTCCTGACGAGCCCATCCGTTATTTCCATCCTGATCTCTGATAGCCATACGCTCGTAATCAGCCTGTGCCATCTGACCAGATACAAATCTGTCAGCCTCTGAAGATTCTCTTCTTAAGTTAAAGCGAAGTCTCTCATCTGCTGCGCTCTGCTCACGTTCAAACTGCTTCTCCTGACGCTGTATACGAAGTTCACGAATACGTGCCATGCACTCATCATCCTCAGGAATCTCGATATTTTCGATGTAGAAGTTAATGAGTTCCATTCCATATTCATCAAGGATTTCATTAAGTATTGGAAGCATATCATCTGCAAGTGCTTTCTTCTTATTGCATACAACAAGAATTTCCTTGTCCTGTGATACAAGATAATCTGCCATCTCATCTGTGATATGCTGTATAAATGCTGTTCTAAAGTTCTTGATGATATCCTTCTCGTCAGCAGCCATATTTGCGCCTACCATCTTGAGGAAGAATTTCTTTCCATCCTTAACAGCTACTGTATAAGCACCTCTTGCCTGTACATGTACTTCAATGCCCCACATTGGGTCAAGTACACGGATTGGAGTTCCTGTTCCCCACTTTAACTCCAAATGATGTGACCTGTTAATATAATAGACCTTACAGTTGTATGCGCTTACTCCACCTGAAAGCATCTTTGACATGAATTTTGTAAGGAATGGATAGTTCTCTGTTGTGAGAGTATACTTACCTGGTCCAAAAACCTCTTCAATAATACCATCCTTCATGAATAACGCTTCTTCATACTCAGCAACGATAAGCTGTGATCCTATATTAAAGTCTTCACAAGGAACTTTTGTGCAAAGCATGTTTCCCATTGCATTGTTCTTAATAACTGACATTATTGGCATAACTTTTTACCTCCGTTTTTTATGTTAAATTTATATTAACATAATAAAAATTTAATATTTTATCTTAAGTTACCTACTAATTTGTATTAGAAAATTTCATCGTCATCGTAGTCCTCTGGAAGCTCATCCATAAAAAAATCAACTCCTGAATAATCCAAAGACTCCAGCACTCTACGAACATAAACACAAAGTGTATCTGTGCCATCTGTATATATTACATCCTCAAGCTGGGCATTCTCCAATGCATAGATAATAGCATTTTCAAATGGATTTTTCGCACACAGCTCTTCCATCTGGGCCAGTTCAAGCATTTTGTTAATCTGGTCAACATCCATATTAAGATGAATACCAAGTGATATAATCTTATTTCTGTCCGGATACCATTTCTTCTGAGATATCTCAGACACACAGTGTCTAAGTGACGAACTCCACTGTTGTGAATTTGCCAGGTTATAAACACTGTCCTCCTCTATCCCATCCGACAACAGGTTTCTCTGAATGAAATCTTCAACATATGCATAAAGCTTACTGTACTGATCTCTGTATACAGATGTATTTTCTGCAACAAATGCAAGCATTTCAGGCAAAGTTGATAAGCTCGAAAGAGATTCAAGCAAAGCTATAGTTTCAAAACTTTCATTTTGATTATCCTCTTCAGTTGTAGTTAATTCTACTTTGAGTAGGTCGATAATCGACTGACACGACTGATATGTATGCTCTATTGTATCTGAGTTCAATACAAAAATATATACAGAATCCTCCAGACACTTTGGATACAGCTTATTACATCTACCATATCTCTGCAGGAAATAATTCATCTGTTCCAGATTATAATGAGCAGCAAATCCTATTCTGATAAAGGTCTCTCTCTTCTTTGGCACAGCCCCATTCATCCATTTCTGGGCAGCCTGTCTGCTGACACCACATATCTTTCCGAATTCACTGGCACTATAACCATTATCCGTTACAATCTGCTTTATAATCTGAATCCAGTTCTTTTTCTGATCTGCTATACTGACTAATAATTTTTTGTATTCTTCAAGACTTTCTGATCTGGATGCTACATCATACAAGTAGCCTGTTGTAATTTCTGACATAAAAACCCTTTATTAAAATTTCATAAACTTTTCCTAGCATAGAAATAATACCATTTGCAAAGCATATCTGCAAGTGGTATCTTAAATCATTCCAGCTTTATTTTTAGCTTTATTTTCATATTATTTTCTCATTTTTATTTCAGCTTCAAGTGCGGAGTAAAAAAGAACCAGCGGAATTTTCTTCCGCTGGTTCATCTATGTATACTTTTTACTGTAAATATTTGTCTAATTGATGTGATACATCAAGCACACTATTCAGTTGCACACGAGCATTCTCCGCATTCTCCAGATTCTCCACTGAGAGGTCTGTAGCCTGAGCTGAAGAAGCTGTAACCTCCTCTGTTGTGGCAGAAAGATTTGTAATATTATCTACAATCTGATTATTTGCAGCTGACAAATTGTTAAGCATCTCTGATAATGTCTGAATCTCATCAATAAGTGAGTTCATATTCTGATTCATCTCATTAAAGCATTCCGAAGCCTCTGTAATCATTCCGTCCTGAGCCGTTGTCGCATCCACCGACTGCTGCACTGCATCAGCAGCAACTTCTGCAGTGTGGGAAAGTTCTTCTGAAATATTTGCAATACTCTCAGTCTCAAGTCTGGTCTTCTCTGCAAGCTGTCTTATTTCATCAGCGACTACCGCAAATCCTCTACCTGCCTCACCTGCACGTGCACTCTCAATTGAAGCATTAAGAGCAAGTAAGTTTGTCTGACTTGAAATAGAGAAAATTGTATCTGCTATGCTCTTTACTGCATCTGTTCTTTCCTTAAGAGCTTTCATTGCTGTTGCAACCTCAGAGTTTGTATCAGAAATTACCTGAGACTGTTCTTTTAACTGATTCATAACATCAAGAGATTTGTCATTTATTTTTCCGGACTCCTCAGCTACTGAAACCATCTTCTCTGAACTCTCAAGTGTATTCTCAATTGCATCCTGAATGTTAGATGTCATTGTTGTCTGTGTCTGAATATTCTCAGCTGTACTTAGAGTGCTAGATGAGATATCTCTCATTGCACCATTTACTATCTCTGTTGATGCATTCAATGAATTAACTATTTCCATAGCATTTTCTGTTCCCTTGCGAACCTCAGATGCCACATCCATAACGTCATTCATCATAACCTGCATCTTATCTCTCTCTTCATTTGCCTGACCAAGTGCATCATTGTTAAACTGTGTAGTTACATTTGTAATAAGATTAACCAATAATAGTAAGAACATATACACAAATGCAACAAACATCTGATCAACAACGCTTCCATTTTCAAGATTCGTATGGCTGGATATCTTCAATACTGTTATGAGAATTTCAAGAACAGCATAAACCAGTGTAGCCTTTGCAGCAAATTTTTTATCATAATA
Source organism: uncultured Lachnobacterium sp. (assembly GCA_945971355.1). GTDB lineage: Bacteria > Bacillota > Clostridia > Lachnospirales > Lachnospiraceae > Roseburia. The sequence continues at coordinate 437 of CAMFPD010000158.1, read as the reverse complement.
CAAAACGCATCCTATGAATGGAAAAATGATAAGTAACTGTATAAATCCCTCAGAAAATGCAAATCCAATAAGAAATCCAATAATGAATGATATTGGCAATAATACGTACTTATATTTAGAAGACTCTAATAATATTTTTCCTGAGACAACAGTAATCACTGTACACACAATCAATATAATCGTCATTGCAACTGTAAGTCCCATCGAGCGAATACCCAACATGCAGTATATCCACATAATCATTGCAATAAGCGCAAAGAATACACAGTATCCCATAGTCAAAAACTGATTAGCTCTCTTAAGCTGTTCCTTTTTATCCGCAAATTTGTATTTCGTATCCATTATCTTATGTTCCTCCAAAAAATAATTCTAAAGTACTACTGTATTATAGCACCTGTCTCTTATACACATCTGACGCTGCCGACGATATGCAGTGT
>CAMFPD010000157.1 GCA_945971355.1 uncultured Lachnobacterium sp. | reverse complement strand
CGATTAAAGGTACTGGTTGTAGTAAATCCACATTTACTTGCAATGGTATCCATAGAATCATTTGTTTTCTTCATAAATTCACATGCCTTTTGAATTCTGATCAAGTTCACATAATCCATAGGCGACATATTTATATATGATTCAAATATTCTTCTAAAATGTGTCTCACTCATATTACATATTTCTGCAAGCTGGGCAGCCTTCATCTGTTGGTTATAATTTTTGTTGATAAAATCAAGTGCTGCTGCTATCTGAGACATATTTGTTCCCTTAATCTGATAGTCTCCTTCCGTTGGCAAAGAAGCATCTCTCCTCAAAAGTTCTATAATGATAGCTTCAATATGTAGCTTAATAGCCTTCTGATAATAAGGATTTTTATTTACAAACTCGCGAATTACTCCATCAATATGACTGTTTAGCACAGGATTCTCTCTTTCATTGGTCATAATTGCACGTTTTGTCAAAGATGAAACCGCTTCTGCCTGAAATACTGGATTTCCTGGGAATAATTCTTCTACAATTGATTTTACATCAATAAATATGTACTCCCAGTAATTGGTTCCCTCCCCATCACTTATTGTTATATGAGGATAATTCTCAGGAATCAGAGTAATATCACCATCTTTGTATCTAAGAACTTCCTCATCCATGTACATATCTCCAAGTCCCTGCCTGCAGATACCTATTTCCATCAAATTATGAAAATGAAGATGAAACTCATCGTGCCCATATACTCTTATCCAGCTTTCACCACATAAAACAAGTGCAGCTTCCTGCTGTGGGATTTCATAAAATCTGAACTCAACGGTATCCTTCTTCTTCTTTGCCATAAAAACTCCTTATTAAAATGGGCCGTTACAAAAACGGCCCACAAACACTACTTTCTAGTCAAAATCAAATTTATCGAATCTCTGGTACATTGCACCATACTTTTTACGAATATCTTCGTTACCTGCAAGAACCTGTTCCTCTGTTCCTCTGAACTGACATCTGATACAACTGTAAATACCTGTATCCTTATTGTAGAACATATCGATATCTAAATCACGCTGAAAGCATGCTGGACATCTGTAATTTAATTTGCCTTTGCCAAGTTGAGCCATGTTGCAAATACCTCCTTGTCTGAAATCTGCTTCTTATATCCAAGCTTGAACATTGGTGAGAATGCATATCCCTCTTCAATATATCCCTCTGCCTCTGCTGAAGGTGTGAGTGAAACCTTTGTCTGAATCTGTGGAATTACTGCGCTAACCTCTGTAGCTCCCATATCCTTTGCATCACGACATCTGTACTCATAATCTATTGTAGCAGGTGACTGTCCACCAACAGCCTCAAGAGTAATTCCTGTCATATCCTCTGGATACTCTGTTGTTCCATAGCATGCTGTGATATACTCATCGAGATAAATCTCAGCTGTTGGATCACTAATCTCAAGAATATTTCTCTCAATCTTGATATTTGAAGCGCCTTCCTCAAAGTACTCCTTTGTCTGAAGCTTAACGCTTACACCATTGAACTGGATTTCTACTGGATCAAGTGTAAGGATTCTTGTCTTCTTTCCATCAATCACTTCCTCTGAGAAATGAGAATGTGTTGGGCAGAGACAGAGATCTACTTCCTCTCCGTTATAAGAAAGCTTAGCACTTCTAACTGTTCCAGCTCCTGCGTAATGTGTGAAATATCCAGCTCTGTATTTTTCCTGGATAAGGAATGGATATGAAGCATCCTGAACATGCTTTGTTCCAATTCCTACTGGCCACTCAAGCTTAGCTACATAAGGACGAAGGTCTACGATAGCTCCACCCTGATCCATGTTTACACATGCTCTCATATATGGATCGCAATACCAGAATAACTGCTTGTCTGATCCGTAGAGGATATCTCTCCATGGTGCACATTCTGGCTCATTGTAGTTTCCAGCATTTACACCCTTCTTCTCTCTATAATAGTCAGCAAACTCAGACATTGTCATATCGATAAGCTTGCCTTCCTTCTTTAATTTTCCATAGTAATTACATCCATCTGTGTAAGACTTAAGAAGAAGCTCATATGGCTGCTCCCAACGTCCCATCTTGTTCATCCAGCCTGGTCCAACGAACATCATGTTGTATGCATATCCGTTATTGTACTTTGCAAGATCTCTGTACTGATCAATGAGGTTGTAAAGATATGGATACTCCCATGTCTTTGTGTCATAAATCATACCACGAAGAACGTTCTGTGGATGTGTTCCGAAGTTTGAACCATTTCCATCGTAACAAGCAATAAGGTCACGTGAGAGATGTGGGATTGCAACGATTCCACTATCCTCTTCCTTGTTTGCTGCTGGTGCATGTGTATTCTGCTTTGAAGGAATCCATGGTGCCCATGGGCCTCCGTCAAAGAGTGTATACCATGAGTTGTTACATGTGTGGTATGCCTTTGGTCCTTCCTCCCAGCATGTTGCAACTGCACATTTTACAGAAGGATATGTAGCCTTAATGTAATTTGTCAAATCAGCATCCATGTAGTATGAACCTGTTGACTCTGGATAAAATCCAAATGTGTCATGGAACTTCTCAAAAACATCATTTACGATAGCTTTCTTGTCCTCCATTGAGAACATCCAGATACAGAAATCCTTTGTCTTATATTTCTCACGGAATTCCTCACAAGGAAGTCCAAGTAATGAAAGAGCAATCTCATCACCATATACCTCATGGTCATGCTTTGCAAGTTCAACAGCCTCTTCATTGAAAAGAGCTGCATATGTCATCTGGATAGTACACTTAAGTCCTGCTTCATGAGCAAGTCTCTGCTGAGTCTTGAAAATGTCAAGTGACTCTGTAATGAGCTTCTTATCTCCGATATCCTCTTCCTTGCCCTGTCCAGTTACAGTTGCTGAGTACTCAGGAACCATCTCTGGGCGGTGAATGATGTTAACAATAAATTTGTCCATCATGAAATCCTCCATTTGTATTATTTATTGGTTTATTTGTTATGATTGCACTCATGTCGCTATAGTTGTTCACTCATGTTGCGCAACCGTTTGTTCATAATCTAGTATATATCCCTATAGTAAATATGTCAATGTGCAATTTTAATATTTTTTAATGTTTGTTTTTAGCACTTTTCACAATTTCCGCGCAAATTCAATTTCTTGATTTGCGCAACCGTTTGTCCCGTTGTTCATTTGTGCCTTTTTTCTTTGAACCAGCCTGTGTAGCATATAGTTTGGCGTGTAGTTAGGATTTTTTCACATCATTTCAGGCATATAAGGTCCAACCTAATTTGATATAAGATTATACCTGGACCTTTTATCAATTTTTTCGCTTAAATAATCCAAAAAACAGGCAAAAATGGACTTTTCATAAGCAATAATCAATTTATGTTCCCAAACAATTTTGAACAACAAAAAAATCACGCGTTTTTAGTATCAAAACACGTGATTATCTCTTAAAAAGTCCAATTATTCCAGTTCACTTCACCTTGGTATTGCAACTTTACAAACATTACATTTTTACAAGCATTATGCCTTCACAGCCCATCTCATCTTTGTCGACCTTGCTCTTCCATTCTGCGCACATTCCTCTGCACTTGGTCTGATTACATCCTTAGACACTTCAGAAAACACCCCAGTCTTCAATAATCTATTGAAGGTTTTCTTAACAAGTCTGTCCTCCCCTGAATGGAACGTAAGAATCGCAACCCTGCCTCCACTTGCAAGTGCATCTGGCAGAGCCTCCAAAAATGCTTCAAGTACCTCAAACTCACTATTAACATCAATTCTAAGTGCCTGAAAGGTTCTTTGACAGGTTTTCTTTACAATATCCTTCTTCTCCTTATTGTCAGGTAAAAAAGACAACGCACTTTCAATGACATTTTTCAAATCTGTTGTTGTTTCTATCTTCTGACCTCTTCGGTATGCCTTAGTAATCTCTGCTGCGATTTTGTCAGCATAGGGCTCATCAGAATTTTCTATGAGCATTCCTTCTATTTCATCCTGGTTAAGCTCCTTTAGTCGCTCTGCTGCTGACACACCATGTTCAGGGTCAAGACGCAAATCAAGAGGCCCTTCTATTTTATAGGAAAAACCTCTCTCTGGATTGTCTATCTGCATGGATGAAACTCCAAGGTCAGCCATCATAAAATCAAAAGGACCATACTCTCCTGCAACCTCAGATAGATTTGCAAAGTTAGTCTTGATTATGGTGAGTATATCTTCACCAAATCCAGCTTTAGCAAGTCTTTCCTTGGTTTTAACGATTTCAATAGGATCCACATCAAGCGCATACATATGACCCTCGCCCTGCAGCTGCTCCAGCATCTTTCTGGTATGACCACCATAGCCAAGGGTTGCATCAAGCCCCTTTTGTCCAGGCTTAATCTGTAAAAAATCAAGAATCTCTTTTACCATTATAGATATGTGCATACCTGCTGGTGTACTTCCCTTGCTGATTACTTTTGCAATTGTATCCGCATATTTTTCAGGATTATGCTCCTTGTATTTTTCCTCGAATTTACGGGGATGTGTGCCCTTGTATCTTACACGGCGTTTGTGAACTGCCTGTGTCTCGGTATTTTCCACTTCTATGCTGTTTTGGAATTTCATTTCTTTCATATTGTTTTCATTGCTTACGTTATTAATATTATTTTCGTTTTTCATTTCCGCAAAGCACCTATCCTTCTATACTTTATACTTATCTTCCACTCTTATATAAGCAATAATAATTCCTATAATCAGTCCTACTACCCCGAATACACTTAGAAAAATAATAGGAGAATTCTGTTCCAAAAACAAAAAAGGAACTCCAAGCAATTCAAATATTATTGCAAATACTATCCATATTCCTGAAACAGCACAATTGTATTTTCTCACATCCTTAACAACAGGCGGCTTCGCAAATGTAAAAAAGCCAACCGCTTCCTGAGATTTACGACACAGTACTCCTATCCCAAGAAAAATCAATGCAACTATACTCCATATACCAAATGCTATAATCATAATATTCTCCTCTTCTAATATTTTTTCGTATCTGTTTTGAACAGTTACAATATTTCATTAAAATTTACACACTTTTTATGAATTGAAACTCACAAAATTTTTCTCCTCAAAATCTATACCTCCCATAAATTCTCAAGGCTTTATACAACAATATTATACTGTACTCATATTAAAATCTCCATAACAACTATTTATGTCCAGAAAGTCACCAAGTAATTATGTGACCACACTCCAATTTCTTTGACATAATTCAGACTCGTTGATAAAATGATAGATATATAAAATTTCCATATAAAATCGAGATTTTTTAG